>JAFNYE010000065.1 GCA_017383345.1 Alistipes sp.
AAATAAATTTGACATCGTCTTTTCAATCAAGCTTCTAAACCTTCGGTTTTCTGCACATTTCATCTGCTCGGTCTACTCTCGCCTGCTGAGGACCTTCGACCCACTCAAAGATTAGTCGGGTCGGGAGCAATATCTCACAAAGACCATAGGCGAGATAAGTCGCGCAAAATGGAAAAAATTACGCTATAGTTTTGCGGTTTGGGTTGTTTTGACTACCTTTATGGGAGCAAACTGTGCAGATGAGTTATGGACAAGGCTGGTATATACAAGGTGTTACTTTGGATGGTAGTGGCAATGCTGGCTATTGGCTCAACTGTGGCTCAAAACCGCGAAATTATAGACAACTACCGTTACTACAAGCTCTTTGAACCGATAGAACCTGTTGAGCAACTTGCCCCAGAACCGAGCGACACAATTGTTGTTTTCAAATCGACCTTGAGCGTGGAGGGATTACTGCGCTCAATGCAATCCGTGGCGTCGGACTATCGCGCAACGCCATACTATGGTCGTAAAAACATCCTCTACGGCGTTGAAATACCACACATCACTCGGTCAAGTGCATACCGTTTAGGGCTTGATGTAAACTCTCGATTGAGTTATAACCTTTTTGCGCCCGACCCTGCTAAAGCAGAGCGGACAAGTGTCGGTATAAATTTCGGTACGCGCAACTATCTCGGTGGTGCAACGGCATCTATAGTTCGCACCCTTTCGCCCAAGTGGCACATAGCCGCCGATCTAAATCTGCGCTTAGGTAACGACTTAAGTGTCGAGGGCGTTCATACCAACGCCCTCGCGGTTGCTGCAATAGCCTCCTTTAAGCCCGATTCGCTCAACTCGCTCTCTATGGCCCTCTTTTTTACCCCTTCGGAGCAGGCAACCCGTAAAGCCTCGTACGACAAGGTCTTCACATTCGCGGGTAATAACCTCTACAACCCGGCGTGGGGATACAAAAACGGCAAGGCGGTAAGCACTAACATCCGCAAGCGTCTAAAACCCACTCTGGTAGCCTCATATAACCGCATAGTAACCTCTGCTACCACCCTAACAGCCTCTGCGGCGATAACCGCTGGTGTAGAGAGTCGTGGCGGGTTAGATTGGTTTAACGCCCGCTCGCCCCTGCCCGATAACTACCGCCAGCTACCCGACTATGCCTATGGCGACATAGAGGCTGCCGAGCTTGCTCAGGCTTGGAGTGAGGGCGACAGCCGTTTTACGCAGATATATTTTGACGAACTTATTGCCCGCAACCGTCTGCTTGACCACGCGGCATATATCTTGAGCGACCGCATCACGCGCACCGCCGACATAAAGGTAAACCTTTCGGCTACCTCGCGGTTGAACGAGCAGATGTTGGTGCAGTATGGCCTTCGAGCGTCATACCTGCGACAGCGCCACTTTAAGAGAGTCAAAGATATGCTTGGTGGCAAGGAGTTTTATGACCTTGACTACTTCTTGCTCGATGATGACCTCTACGGCGACCACAGCTACAATAACCTAAACACCCCGGAGCGCCTTATTGGCGTAGGCGATACCTATAGTTATAACTATGCCACCGAGGGGTATAGCGCCGAGATTTTTGGCTCTATGGCTTACCATACAACCAACCTTGAGATTAATGGCTCTCTTAACATCGGCACACACACCCTTTCGCGCAAAGGTTTTTACCAAAAGGAGTTGTTTGCCGACACTTCTCTGGGTCGTTCAAGGTGGATAACAACCGCCCCGTGGTCAGCCTTTGCCGATGTGCGTTGGCATATAGACCCTACCCACAGCCTCTATGCCGCCTTTAATGTTGCTCAAAAAGCGCCTGAGGTGGAGGATGTGTTTCTCCAAACACTCTATAACAACCGCACCATAGACAACCCCACAACCCCTATGTTAGTTGAGGCAGAGTTGTCGCACCTTCTATCCACTCCAAAATGGGCTCTCCAGACAACGCTCTTTCTCAATCATACGGCAAATGGCAGCAGCGTGGACCATATATTTTACGACATTGCCTCTGAGTATGCCGATGTGGTTACCTCCAACCTTAAAACGCTCAATATAGGTATTGAGGCGGAGGCTATATATCGTCCCACAAGCCATTGGCAACTCTCGGCAGCGCTCTGTTGGGGTCGTTACCGTTATGCGGGAACGCCAATTGTAAGCGTCTATTCAGACACCACCAACGCTCTTATCGCTAAGGATAAGGTTGTCAATGCATCGGCACTCCGAACAGGCAGTTCGCCCGCCTTGTCGGCCAACCTAAAGGCTCAATACTACAATCGCGGTTGGAGAGTCGCGCTTAAGGGCGAGTATCACGGGTTGCGCTATATTATGCCAACTCTGATGCGACGCACACAAAGGGTGCTGAGTTATAGCACTATTGCGAGCCGTAAACAGCTTTTGTCGCAGCAGCGATTGGGCGATGCTTACACCTTTGACCTGACGCTATCTAAAAATATATATCTCTCAAAGTTTGACCGAAGGATATATAGAACCGCCGTAGCTCCGCGATTTTTTGATAAACACCCTCGTGCAAGGTTGACTGTTTTGCTCTGTGTAAACAACCTCTTGGGTAAGCGCGATATGGTCTATCGTGCCTACGAGAGTTCAAGACTTAGAAAGCACTATAACGAGGCTGAATATACCGTCACACCACACAATCCATACCTTCTCTATGCCTATCCGCGAACATATTCGTTGCAGGTAAAATTCCACTTTTAGCAGAAGGGTGGCTTAAAAAAATCAACAAAAAGTTGTATTCTAACAAAAAATTTCTTATCTTTGTTCAAGGTGCAGAGTAGCCCCGACCGGCAAAAAATTGTTAACTGCTTATGATTGACCGCTTTATTGCGCACATCTCTTCGGAGCGCCGACTATCGCCTCTGACGGTTGAAAACTATAAGCGCGATGTCAATAACTTCGCTCAGTGGTTTAACCAATCGGTCGGCCTTGATAGTTTTGACGCCACTTTGGTTAGCAGCGAGGATGTTCGCAATTGGATGCTCTACCGATTGGACACAGGCAATATAAAGCCCGCCTCGCTTAATCGGGAACTCTCGTCGATAAAGAGTTTTTTCGGCTTTCTGCACAAGAAAGGCGTTGTTGATAAGAGCGTAACAACCCTAATCAGTTCTTTGAAAACACCTCAACCTCTACCGGCTTTTGTTGTTGAGAGCAGAATGGCCGAGTTACTGGATGATATTCGCTCGTTGAGTTATAGTAACGACATTGCGGAGCAAAATCGCAGCATTATTGTCACCCTGTTATATGGTTGCGGCATACGACTTGCAGAGTTGTGTTCCATAACGCTGAGCCATATAAGCGACAACGCTCTCAAAATAGAGGGTAAAGGCGATAAGCACCGTATAATACCTCTTACGGCAGAGATTGTTGCCCGCATTGAGCGTTATAAGGCCTGTTGCGTAGCAAACGGCATATTCCACAAGAGCGACGACAAACTTATTGTTGGAAAGAGTGGCAAGCCAATCTCCCGCTCAACGGTTCAGCGCATAATATTGGCCGTAATGAGCGAAGCGGGAATACAGGGGCGCAAGAGTCCGCACATTTTGCGCCACACATTTGCAACACACCTGCTCAATAAAGGCGTAGATATGCGCGAGATACAGGAACTTATGGGTCATAGCACCCTAAAGACCACGCAACACTACACCCACAACAGCATAAAGCAGTTGCAGGAGGCTTATGCCAATGCCCATCCCCACGCAAGCGGAGGTGTTAAAGGTGAGGGAGAAGATAAAGACGGGGTAAATTCGTAATGAAGCGAACCCCCTTAACCATAAAACATACAACTATGGATGTTAAGATTCAATCGTTGAAATTCGATGCCAGCAAGCAGCTGATCGAGTTTGTGGAGAAAAAGATGTCGCGTCTTGAGCGCTTCGCCGACAATGCTACCGGCGTAGATGTAGTTCTGCGACTTGAAAAAGATGATGAGAAAGGAAATAAAGTCGCACTTGTAACACTTCATATTCCTGGCGGAGATATCCTTACAGAGCAGCGTGCTCGCACATTTGAAGAGGCTGTAGATGAGGCTTTGGATGTTGTGAAGCGCCAGATTGAGAAGCGCAAAGACAAATAAGTCTGCTAAGATTACAATGAAGGGTGTTCAGAATTTCTGAACACCCTTTGTTGTTGACCGAAGACCCTTAACACTATGCCTGGCCTTTAGTATTAAAACCTGCACCCTGATTAATCGTAATAGGGCCGAAGTTGTTCTCATAGTTGCGCAAATTCTCCTGCAACGAGATTAACAGGCGCTTGGCGTGCTCAGGTGTAAGGATTACGCGGCTGTTAACCATTGCTTTGGGCATACCCGGAAGCATTGACGCAAAGTCGAGTATCACCTCACTTGGAGAGTGAGCAATTATTACAAAGTTAGAGTAGTTGCCCTTCGCAATAGCGGGGTCAATCTCAAATTCAAGCTTATTTTCTGCCATAATTCTCAGTTTTTAGACTACACTGTTATAAGTTCTATGCCGGCCTCCTCGATAATCTTAACCCACTCAGGCGACAGCCCCACATCGGTAATGATTACATCCACCTCGTCAATAGTCGCTACACGGCCAAATCCGTGGTGACCGAACTTTGATGAGTCGGCAACGACAATAACCTTAGCGGCTGCAGCCATCATTTTGCGCGACAGGTGCGCCTCCTCGATAGTTGAGGTGGTAATGCCAAAATCGGGGTCAAAGCCATCTACGCCCAGGAAAAATTTGGTGCATACCATATCGCCCAAGCTTGCGCTGGCAGTCTCGCCTCGTGTGGCAAACGACTTCTTATAGACGCAACCGCCCAATTGCTCAACCTGTATAGAGTCAATCTCGTTGAGCAGAGCCGACACCTTGAGGAACGGAGTTACCACATTGATTGTCGGGGCGGGGTTGAGTGCGTGTATAGCCTCAGCCAAAGCGTAGGTTGTTGAGCCGGCCGATATCATAATCGAGTCGCCCTCCTGAATCATCTGTGCTGCACGCTCGGCAATGCGACTCTTCGCTTCACGATTGAGCGAACTCTTGGTCATAAGGTCGCGGTCGGCGATATGTGGGTTGGCAAGGCGGGCGCTACCGTGAACTTTATATAGCAGACCCTTGCTCTCCAAAATCTTCACATCCTTACGGATGGTTACTTTGGTTACCCCAAGCTCCTCGGCAACATCGGTAATGCGTATAAAACCGAACTTTTCGAGCTTTTCGAGGATGTATTTGTGTCTTTCTGCAATACTAAGCATTAGTTTGTGTTTTTGTTATATTTTTTACTACCAAATCTGCTTCTTTACGGTGTTGCGACCGCAGTAGCAATCAATAAAATCAAGAACTGTACCCTTTGGTACGGTTACCTGTATTGCAGAGTGTGGTCGGAAAACAACAGGGTTCATGTGGTCGCCAAAGAGGGTGCGATACTCGAGGTCTGAGATATTTGTCACCTCCAAAACACCCTTCTTCTCGTCAATAACGCGCACCTTGAGCGATGCATCGATAAGCTGCTCGATATACTTGCTCTCGCCTGCAAGCTTGCCATCAAAGAGAGCCACCATACGACCTGCAAACAACGCCTCGCGCAGTGACTCAAGGGTGTTCTCCTTGGCAAAAACGAGGGTCATAGGGCGAATACCGTTGCCATAGATAAAGCGAGATGTGTCGTGCATGTCTGAGTTAGCCATCATTGGGAGCTTATACTCGTCAAACCAGTCGAGTACTTTTGGATACCACTCCTGCGAGTTGAACAACTCTACAGCGTGAATACGACCCTGCTTGATAAGCTGCTTCTGGAGCGGGTAGAGTGTACACTTGCGATCTGGCCAACCCGGGTGGTTCCACAGCATAAATGCGCCCTGTGCCTCAGCCTTCTCAAAGTCCTGCATCTCGGTTGGGTTAGGAATACGGTTGCCATCCTTGTCGCGAAGCAACTTGCCATTCTCGTCAACCTTGTAGCGGGTCTCCTCAAATACATTAGGATCTTTGATAAAGAGCGCGTTCATATGGCCAAAAGGCTTTGTGCGTGTAATCTCCACGGCAGGCACAACAGTGAGTCCCCACTTCTTACCCTCCTTAACGGCCATATCGATAGGCAAATTGTAGTCCTTAAGTTTGATACCGCGGCTCTTGTGTACAGCAATATGCTCAGATACGGCAATCACATCCAAACCATCCTGCCAAGCCTCGCGTACGCGACCGATAGGGCCTACCTGTGCATCGGCAAAGACTGTGTGCATATGAAAGTCGCACTTGAGGGTCTTGTACTCGCCAAAATCGGGAATAACGATAAGGCGACGCACGCGCTTCTCAATGCCTGCGCATACGGTGCGGTCATCGGTATTTTGTGGCAAAGTATTCTTTGCCTGGGCAGTTGCAACAGCAGCAGCCAATCCCAAAAGAATAAATAACTTCTTCATAATCGTTTTGTTTATTAAGATTTAGATTTATTGTCTATTTTTTACTTGTCCAGCAACTTCTCAAGACGGTTGTAGCCACCAAGCTCGTAGATTTGAGGCAATAGGTCGCGATAGAATTTACGCACATCCTCCCAGCGGTAGTATGGCGCCATAGAGCTGTCAATCTGCTTAGGGAAGGCAATCTCCTCCTCATTGAGCAACATCTTGACAAGCACCTCACCCTGCTTATTGCGGTAGAAAATCCACTGCAGATTACAACCCATAGGGATATTAAAATCGTTCCAATACTTCTCTATGTCGTCGTAGTTGTCAACCTGCTCACACCAGCCGGGGATACGCATGGTGTTGAGCAGTCCCATAATATTGCCGTCGTGACCAAAACGAAGGGTTACGGCCTCTTTGCCATTGGCAACCTTCTGCTCGGCATCCTCTAAAATCTTCTCAAGCAGCGGAGCAGATACACCGTTGAGGAACTTCTGCTGTATGCCCGAAGGGCCCTTTTCGTGATAGAAGATTGCATTGACCATCTTCCACTGCTGGTAGAGCTCCTCTTTAGTAAACACATCGAGTATAGATACATCGGCAGGGGTGCCTGGTAGTGAGGTTGCAGTCTTGAACATATAGAACACAAAGTCCTGCGGCATAGGCATACTCTTGACATAGTCAGGCTTGAAGAGCGAGTTGAGAATACGCGAAACATCGATATTCTTACGGCGGTACTCTCTCCACTGCTTCGCCCACTCAGGGTTTGCTTTGTGTCGATAGCGGTCGATATATTTAGCCAGGCGCGGATCGTTATCCTTGTAGTAAGGGTTAAGCCACTTCTGGAAAGGCTTTCCGCACTCATAATGGATGTCGAGCTTGTTGTTAAGGTGCAGCAACTCGTCGCAGAAGGCGGTCATACTGATAAGTACGCGAGGTACTATGGTTGCCTTTGCGTCAATATAGTCGGCCTTCTTAAAGACTTGCTTATAGTTCTGGTACATACGGTGCGCAATCTGGCGATGTTGCTCCTGACCCTTGAGAGAGAGCTCACCCTCTCGACCGTATGCAGTCTCTTTGGCGCGCTTAAGGCGCTCAAAAATCTCCTTGCCGTAGTCGGTCAGTTTGTCAAAATAGGCTGCATCGGCAAATACGCCATAGACGCGGTCAAACTTGTAGTCGTGCAGAATATAGCGCGAGCCGTGGCGGCCATAGTGGCTGATGTAGAAGGGTTTGTAACCCTTAGGAACGGCAGTCTGCTCCTTAAACTCGGTGGGATAGAGGCGATAGACTCCCAAAGCGTAGCTCGGGTCCTGCATAATACGCTCGTAGGCACTCTGCGCCGTGGATGTAGCGTAGGCGGCAATGGCCACTAAAATAAAAATAATTCGTCTCATTGTTTTTAGGTTATTTCAGGTTATAATATTTATATACGGTAGAACACTTTAGCCGCTCCTTTGCGCTCTGTGCTACTGCCGTTGCTGTAGTAAGCAGGGCGATAATAATCAACAATCTCTTCATTCTATATGCTAATGTGCTTCAAGCCAATTTCGACCTACACCAATCTCAACGCTGAGCGGAATAGAGAGCTGTGCAGCCCCCTCCATCTGCTCGCGGACAATCTTCTCAACTGCCTCGCGCTCGGCTGGTACAAGGTCTATAACAATCTCATCGTGTACTTGCAAAATGAGTTTCGAGCGAATACCTTGCTCGGCAAAAGCGCGCGATACACCCACCATAGCCATCTTCATTATGTCGGCTGCGCTTCCCTGTATCGGTGCATTGATAGCATTTCGCTCGGCAAGGGCGCGGGTGTTGGCGTTACGCGAGTCAATGCCCTCAAGGTAGCGACGACGACCAAATATTGTCTCCACATATCCGCATTGCACAGCCTCAGCAATAGTCTTGTCCATATAGAGCTTAACCTTTGGATATGAGGCAAAATAGCCATCAATCAACGCCTTTGCCTCGGCACGCGGAATATCAAGGCGCTGCGAAAGACCAAATGCCGATATGCCGTATATGATGCCGAAGTTGGCGGTCTTTGCTCTACGGCGCTCCTCTGCTGTAACTTCGTTCAGAGGCTTGCCGTAAATCTTGGCTGCCGTTGCGGCGTGAATATCCTCGCCATTGATAAATGCGCTGATAAGCGACTCATCGCCACTAAGGTGCGCCATAAGTCTTAGCTCAACCTGCGAATAGTCGGCCGAGAGCAGCAATCTCTGCTCGCTTGACGGAATAAACGCCTCGCGAATAGGGCGGCCGATAGCGTCGCGGATAGGTATGTTTTGCAGGTTCGGATTTGACGACGACAATCGCCCCGTAGCTGTAACCGCCTGATTATAAGAGGTGTGTATTCTGCCTGTTACAGGGTTTACCAACTCTGGCAGAGCGTCAATGTAGGTTGAGAGTAGCTTTTTCACTCCTCGGTACTCAAGAATTGTGCGCACAATCTCGTACTTCTCGGCAAAGCCTTTGAGATACTCCTCGTCGGTGCAGAACTGCTTGGTCTTGGTCATCTTTGGCTTCTCGGCAATCTGCATCTTGGCAAAGAGTACCTCGCCCAACTGTCTGCCCGAGTTGACATTGAGGCTCGGCTCATCTGCCAGGGCGCGTATCTTCTGCTCCAACTCCATAAGCTCTGTGCCCAACCTAACCGAGTAGTTGCGCAGGGCAGGGCTATCTATATTTACGCCCGTAAACTCCATATCGGCAAGCACATCAATCAGTGGCTCCTCTATGTGGGTATAGAGATCCCAAAGACCCTGCTGCTCAACCAATGGGCGTAGGGCGTGGTATAGCTGGAGCGTAATATCTGCATCCTCGGCTGCATATTGGGCAACACGCTCAACTGCAACCATATCCATCGTCATCTTCTGCGCTCCTTTGCCTATAACCTCCTCAATAGGTATAGGCGAGTAGTTTAGGTAGCGTTCAGCCAGGGCATCCATATTGTGTCGTGCCTCAGGGTCGAGAAGGTAGTGCATCAACATCGTATCCCCCTTCAGACCCTTCACCTCAATGCCGAGGGTGCGCAAAAAGAGGGTGTCGAACTTCATATTTTGACCCACCTTTACAATCTTCTCGCACTCAAACAGAGGCTTGAGTATTTTTGCATAGCTCTCCTCAATAGCGTTGCGGTCAGTCCCTACCGCAAACGGTATATACCACGCCTTGTGAGGCTCTATAGCCAGCGAAAGACCCACTATGCGGCAACCAAAGATATCAAAACCTGAGGTCTCAAGGTCAAAACATAGTGTTTGGCTCGCCATACACTGCTCCACCACCGCCTTGAGTGTCGCAATATCGGTGACAGTAGTGTATGTGTGTGCTATGGTGTTTATGTTCTCAAATCCGTTGGACTCACTTGGCTCTGTATCAGGCTCGGTCTGAGGTGCGATTGGCGCAGCGTCAAACATATCGAACAGCGACGCCTGACCCTCCATTGCTTTGCGCTTGGCCTCTCCTGCTTTTGTGCGTGCCATATTGGCAAGCTGTGTCTGTGCTGCCTGTTGTGGAGTGGATGTATCCTCAATCGGCGCCATATTATGCACATCGTTCAAAAAGGCCTTAAAGTCCAGCTCGGTAAAGAGTGACTTGAGCTCGTCAATCTTTGGACAGCATACGGTGAGGTCCGCCTCGCTAAACTCTATTGGTACATCAAGGCGTATTGTGGTCAATACCTTTGACTGCCTCAACTGCTCGGCCGAGGCGGCGATATTGGCACCTTGCTTGCCACCAATAACCTCGGCGTTGGCAATGATGTTCTCCACCTCGCCCCACTTCTGCACTAACTTGCTTGCCCCCTTCTCGCCAATGCCCGGCACACCGGGAATATTATCCGACGCATCGCCCCAGAGCGCCAAAATATCGCGCACAAGCATAGGGTCGTCAATGCCATACTTCTCCTTTATAGCCGCGCGGTCGATAATCTCTATCTGGTCGCCCTTCTGCTTGTATAGACGGCGAAAGTCGCCCACAAGCTGACCATAGTCTTTGTCGGGGGTTACCATATAGACATCATAGCCCGCCTCTGAGCCCTTAAAAGCGAGTGTGCCGATAACATCGTCAGCCTCAAAGCCTTCAACTTCAAGAATAGGTATGCACATCGCCTCAACTATGCGCTTAACATAGGGCACCGACTGCAAAATATCCTCAGGTGTGGCAGGACGGTTGGCCTTGTACTCGGGATAAAGTTCCGTGCGGAACGAGCCTCCCTTAGGGTCAAAAGCCACACCGAGAAGGTCGGGCTTCTCGCGCTTGATTATCTCCCTCAAAAACTTTGTAAAACCAAAGACTATCGAGGTATTCATTCCTGCACGATTGCGCATAGGTCGCCCGTAAAATGCGTAATAGTACTTGAATATCAACGCATAAGCGTCTATAAGGAAGAGTTTTTTCATTCTTTTTTCTTTTGGCTCAGCCTATGGTAAAATAGGTTAATCGCTTAATGTCAATTCTTGCTCCAATATGCTGCCGTTACTAAAGTAGTATTTAATATGAACATCAGGGCGCGCAACTGTCGGCAATTCGGTTGTGGTAAGGTATGTTGTTTGCATACAAGATATAAGTTCTATAGGCTTGTTGGGTATATCCTCGACATTGCACACAAACATCTCATTTGCATCAGTAGTAAAACAGCTCTCAATATAGTTTTTTGGCGAATAGTAGCTCAACTTAAAAATGCTGTTCAGCATAGAGCCTTTTGGATAATGGTCGTTCCAATCCTCCAACGCAATAATATCAACCTTTATCAAATCATAAATCATTACATGATATGGAGGCAAAAGCCAACCGTCATAAGTCCATTCATACAAGGTCATTGGGTGCTTGGGGTAGTCGTTGTACCTTTCCTGCAATTCAAAATACCTTTCAGCCCTATTTGTCTGTTCTATCACATCCGCAACAGATGCAATCTGGTTACCAACAATATCTATCCAATAAAAGAACTCTCCTTCTTTACTTCCAC
>JAFNYE010000066.1 GCA_017383345.1 Alistipes sp.
ATTTGGCGAAAATGTTTCTTTGCTAACGCAGACCGACCTTCAAAGCCAATTTAATTTTTGGGTGACCAAGTTGATAGCGGTTTTTGAGGAGGTTAGCGATAGTAAGAAAGCCATCAACACGATTAAGGCTTTTAGCACTGCTAAAAGTGCAAGCCTCAACGAGAAAAACGAGAAGCAGACGAATGTAGAGTCATTCTTAAAAATCCTCATCAACACCAACAACGAGGATGACTTTATCAAGGCGAACACCGAAGATATAAGATACTGGGTTATTCGAGTAAAGCCAATAGATACCTATGACCCAAATTTCGATAGCAAACTGCTTGCCGAAGTTCCTGCTGTAATGTGGACACTTGTACATAGAGAGATAAGCACTCCTAAAAAGAGCCGTATGTGGTTTGAACCTCGCTTGTTGAAGACAGAAGCACTTGCTAATGTAGTTGCAAATTCTCGCAGCGAATGTGCAAAAGAAATATTAGAGTGGGCGGGCGACAAAATTCGAGCCTCTGGCAAAGGGTTTAGTGCCAATCTAACGGACATCAAGGATGATATGGGTTGCAAGTATGAACGAACGCCCATCCGAAATGCCCTTAAAGAGTTAGGTATGGCACCAACAGATGGGCGATATATAAAGTGGGATGGTAGTAGTGGCAATGGTAGATATTACACATTCACACTACCAACTGCGGAAGACCCTGAAATCGCAAACGCTGAATTTACGAAGATATGCGAGGATGATGCTAACGGCGATACTCCGTTTTAATGGTTGATGATGAGGGGCAAAGAAATGTAAATTTACAAGGAGAGGAAAATTAACAAAGTATTTGCCCCTAAATCACTATAAAACAAAGGTTTATAATATGTTGTTAATGTTAATTTAATTTTAAGGTTGAGAGAAATAGAGTATATAGCAACTTTTAGTAAAGAAAAACACATTAACAACATCAACATTAACAACAACAATAGACTATGAATGTATCGTATTTTTCTTGCATGGCTCAAAGCCGTACTCCCATCGGGTCTTTGCCCCTTGAAACTATACTCTTCTCGGAGCGAGTGAGGGCGAGAGTTGAGGCGTTGCGAGCGTTGCCCTACGGCTCGGAGGCGTTCCAACTTGCCAAGAGGCAAATGCCCTGCTACACTCCATCGGGTGTGTTTGAGGTAAGAAACTCGGAGGGGTTGATTAGCCATAGCGGAGTGTTGTGCATCGAGTGGGATGCGGTCGAGGATTGCCAAGAGTTGAAAGAGTTGCTCGGAGGGTTGCCGTTCATATTCTACGCTGGATTGTCTTGCTCTGGTCGTGGCGTGTTTGCACTTGTGAAGATAGCCGAGCCAATCAAGCATCGGGAGTATTTCCGAGCGTTGAGTGAGTATTTCGGAGGCATAGGTTATCGAGTGGATGAGAGTGGCAAAGATGTATGCCGATTGCGTGTTGCATCGTTTGACGATACCCCAATCTTCAACCCCGATAGTGAGGTGTGGGATATAGTGCCGACCATAGCCAAACCGACTTATACACCCCGAATGGCTACCGCTACCGATGAGAGGTTGTTGCTCGCAGGGGTTGAGTACATAACTCGTTATGGCGTGGATATAACCGCAGGGCGTAACAACTGGTTATCCATAGGGTCGTGTGTCAAGTCGGTAATGGGAGCAGAGGGCGAAGATGTGTTTGTGGCTCTTTCCCGACACCATCCAAAGTATAGGGAGTACGATACACGCAAGACCTACCGCACCCTATCGGGTAGTGGCTACGGAATAGGAGTATTTGCCTCGGCTTGCAGTCGGGCAGGTATTCCGAGATTAACAGATTTAGTAAAACATTAAAAATTAAACGAATATGACAAGATTAGATTTGATTACAAAGACCATAACCGATGCACTCGGCTACGAGGTTGCAAAGGTTAGTATCGAGGGTAGTGTGGCAGATGTTACCACCACCGAGAACGAGCAATTTAGCATAATGCTCTACGAGCGTAAGGCGGAGCAAGCTGATGAGCCTTGCTTTTCACTTTCGAGCAATGGCATAGAGGAGTGTCGAGCGTGTGAGTGTGGATATTTTGCTTATCTCTACGGCTCAAAGGCTTGTGCCATCGTGGTGGTTGATGCACCCGACTACGAAAGCAAAGACGAGTTCGGGGATGTTGTTCACACATACGCTAACCCTTTGCAGTATGAGTAAAAAGGAGTATTATGCTCGTATAGGGTTTTGCGAGAGGATTACCCCAGAGGATAAGGTGTTTTCGTGTTTGCTCGCTTGTGGTTATCCTGGAAATAGAGCGTACCAAATAGCATATCCAACAAAGGCAGATGCCAACTCGGCAGCAGCTCTCGCATCGAGGAAGATAGGCTCTTATGAGATACAAGCCGTATTACGCTACTACAAGCGTATGTACGACAACGGCTCGGTAGCCTTTCCCGACCACCTAATAAAGAATTAGGGCAAAGAATATCAATGTATAACGAATTAAAAATTAAGAAAATGGAAACAAACTATCAAGAGATTGCTGATTTGGTAGCGAGAAAATGCCAAGAGGCATTAGCACCCTTGTACGAGGAACTGCACGAGTTGCAAGTGCAACCAAAAGAGGAGGAAATGCTCAATTTTTCGGAGGATGTGGCGATTTTGAAAAATGAAGGTTTAATTAAATAGAGAAATGATGAAAAAAGAGAATATTACTTTTGTATCTTACGCAAGCCGTATGCTTGCAGAGGCAGAGATTAGAGATTTGAATTATAGACTAAACTCGATTAAAAAAGCACTCGCTACCAAAGGCGAGGACACCATCGAGGAGTTTATGGCATATCAGGCTAACCCCTCGCACAAACGAGATAAGGTGCTTGCCGACTGTGAGGCGTGGATGGATGCCTCGCATTGTCCCGGCTATTTGCGTGAGGAGAACCGCCAAAGAGCGTGGCACTCACTCGACAATGATTTTATCGCCAAAATGCAATCACTTATCAACTCATTGCCTTTTACCATTGACGATGGCGATATAATCGAGGCAGATGGCGAATGGTTACTCTCGGAGAAAGTTGCAAATGCAATGTTCGATAAATACTCCTACACCCTTACGGATGAAGAGATGGCAGATTTTGAGTTGTACACTCAACTTGTGGCACTCGCTACGAGGTTAAGAGCGAAGAATTACTATTTTGATACCAAGAGCCTCACGCCTTGCGACACAACCGAACAGCTTGCCGAGCGTATGATAGCAGGTAAGAGAGCAACAATCGAGGAGATGACCGAGAGAAGCAGAAAACTAAACCTTTAAGGTGTTGTCCATATTTTGTTGGGAGTGACTTGCGTATGCAGGTCGCTCCTTTTTCATCAAGGTAGGCGATAAAAATATAATAAAAAATTTTTTCGGGTCGCACCTACCCCTTTTACACTATCCGAGCCGATTACCCCTCGCACCCCTTGATGGCTTCGGAGTTCTGCAAGATTTAGAGCCAGAAGTTGCACGGTTGCGAAAAAATACTTATCTTTGCTCTACCTTAATACTCATAACTGACCGCTTGCCATTTCGGTAGGCGGTTTTTATGTTTGTAGGGTGCAAGTAGGGTGCAACTGCTATACTATAACACAAAAGAAAAATGGATAACTCGTTGTATATCAACTTGTTATCCATTTGATTTTGAGGTCTGAAGCGGATTCGAACCGCTGTACGAGGTTTTGCAGACCTCTGCCTAGCCACTCGGCCATCAGACCATTTTACCCTTTTTATCCGTTTGGGTGTGCAAATATAGTGCGTTTTTATTTCAAAACCAAAAAAAATTGTATCTTTACGGTGAAAATGTTGAATTTTTTTATTTTCGACATCCGTAAATGGTAAAAATTGAGGATATTGCGCTTACTTTAGTGCCAAAACTCTCCAATAGGGCGGTGGCTCATCTGCTTGAGGTTTTTGGCGGTGCGGAGCAGATTTTTGCTGCTTCGCGTGAGCAACTTGTCCTGCAAGGCCTCCTTCGTGAGGATGTGGCCGAGGCTATTGTTGCCAGGAGCGAGTTTGAGACGGCGCGCAAGATTTTGGAGCGTTGCTGTGGTGGCTTGGTTGAGACTCTCTGTTCGACCGATAATGACTTCTCCCAAAGGTTGGCTTTTACCGACGACTATCCCCATATTATATATAAGGTAGGCAACGCTTCGCTGATGAACAACCCTCTGCTTTGTGCCTTTACGGGCGACTATGAGGGGTCGAGTAGTTATGGCGAGCAGATGACCCTGCAACTTGTCGAGCAGATGGCGCAAGCAGCGCCCGAGACTGTTATCGTTGCCGATCTTGAGAACCGCCTGGCTATGTATGCGGTGCATTGCGCTCTGGATTGCTCGTTGCGAGTTATAGCCGTCACGCGCCACCCTCTGTGGAACTTTGCCGAGCTTGAACGGGCGCCTCTTATGGCTGAGATTGTCGCATCGGGAGGTCTTGTTGTCAGCCAGTCGGCCTTTGAGCCTGTGGATAGTGATGAGAGCTACAAACGCATTGTGGCGGGATTGAGCGATGGCGTTGTGGTGGTCGAGGGTCGTAAGATACCTTTGGCTCAATGTGCCGATAGTTACCACCGTGCGCTCTTTGCCGTTCCTGGAAGGGTTACGGATAGTATGTCGCAGGGTGCAAATCATTTGATAGCGACCTCTATGGCGCGAATGGCTACATCGGGGCGTTATATTGTTGAACAGTTGGAATTGGAGTAGTATGTTGATTGATACACATAGCCATATATATGAGCCTGAGTTTGATGTCGACCGCGCTGAGGCTCTGACCCGTTGCAAAGAGTCGGGTGTTGAGTTGCTTATGTTGCCGGCCATAGATAAGTTGAGCTACCAGCGTATGTTTGACCTGTCTAAGGCGAGCGATATGGTGCGTCCGATGATGGGTCTGCATCCTACATCGGTCAACGAAAATGCCTCGTGGCGCGAGGATTTGCAACTTGTCGAGCACTATCTGCAACATCCACCACAGGGTATAGAGCGCTTTTGGGGTGTGGGCGAAATAGGTCTTGACTTCTATTGGAGCAAAGATTTCTGCGGTGAGCAGATTGAGGCGTTCAAGGCGCAGATAGATATGTCGCTCAAGTACAATCTGCCTATTGTTGTTCATACGCGCGATGCGTGGGAGCAGATGTGCAGCGTTATGGAGCAGTATGCCGGCAGGGGTGTTCGTGGTATTTTTCACGCCTTCTCGGCCGATGTGGAGTGCTATGAACGACTCAAGCAGTGTGGCGACTTCCTCTTTGGTATCGGTGGCGTTGTGACCTTCAAAAAGAGCAAACTTGCCGAGGTGGTCAAACAGATGAATTTGAACGATTTAGTCGTGGAGACCGATTGCCCATATTTGACTCCCGCACCCCATCGTGGCCAGCGCAACGAGTCGAGCTATGTGACTTTTGTCTGCGCAAAGGTTGCAGAGTTGCAAGGTGTTGACTATGAGGTGGTTGCGTCGCAAACAACGGCAAATGCAAAACGGATATTTAACTTGTAATTATGGATAAAAAACCCTCTATTTTGATAATCTATACCGGTGGTACTATCGGTATGCAGCGTGACGAGAGCGGTACTCTTGTGCCGTTCGATTTCAACACTATCGAGCAGGAGTTTCCCGCAGTCCGTCACCTCAATGTCCACTTGGATGTGCATAAAATGCCGCCTATAGACTCGTCCAATGTGACGCCCGATTTGTGGCGCGAGTTGGCTCATACCGTGCGAGATAACTATGACCGATATGACGGTTTTGTTGTGTTGCACGGAACCGACACGATGTCCTATACCGCCTCGGCTCTCAGTTTTATGTTTGACAACCTTGCCAAGCCTGTGGTCTTTACGGGTAGCCAAATTCCGATGGGTATAATGCGTACCGATGGCCGTGAAAATCTTATTACCGCCATAGAGATTGCTGCAGCCCGCAAGGATGGTTTTCCAATGGTGCCAGAGGTCTGTTTGTACTTCCAGAATAAGCTCTTTAGGGCTAATCGCACATCAAAATTGTCGGCTGAAGCCCTTACGGCATTCGATTCGCGCAACTATCCGCCATTGGCTTCGGTAGGTGTAAATATTACCTACAACAGCTCATTCATACACTATCCTGAGGGGTGGTTTGAGGGTGAATATTCCCCTGAGCCTCTGCATATTACCGAGGGTTTTGATACCAATGTGGTTATCCTGAAACTCTTCCCGGGTATATCGGAGACTACGCTGCGCGCGGTACTCTCGGTTGAGGGTTTGAGGGGCGTGATTTTGGAGACCTTCGGCACGGGTAACGCTCCGACATCGGATTGGTTTATCGACCTTCTGCGTGGCACTATCGCTCGAGGTATAACGGTGGTTAATGTGACCCAATGTGTCGGTGGTGCGGTGGCAATGGAGCTCTACGAGACGGGCAAACGACTGCAACAGGCGGGAGTGCTTAGTGGCTACGATATGACTACCGAGGCGGCTGTTACCAAACTAATGCTTTGCCTGGGAAATTGTGACGATGCACAGGGGGTAAGCGAGCAGATGACCACATCAAAAAGTGGAGAATTTATTGGCTAAGATTGCACAAACAAAAAAAAAATTGTATATTTCGGACTGATAGCGGTCATATATCATTCGATTTTGGGTGATTGACGGCTGTAATGTGTTGATTGATAATGCATTATGCTGAAAGTTTTGGTTTTGGGCAAAATCGGCGAAATTTTCAGTTGGATGCGAAAAATGGACTTAAACTACATAACTGAGACAAAATTTAATACAACAATTCAATTTTTTTAACTTATTAAAAACAACTATGAAAAAATTATTTTTGGTTTTGGCAGTTGCTGCTTTGTCATTCAGCACTGCAATCGCACAGGAGGCTGCAACTGCAGCACCTGCTGAAGAGGCAACCGTAGAGAACGCTGAGGCTGCTCCAGTAGCAGAGGAGGCTGTTGTTGAGGAGGCTATTAACCCTGAGGTTCAGATCGCTGGCGATTCACTTCACCACGTTTTGATGCAGAAGTTCCTCGAGGGTGGTTGGGGTTGGATGCTCCCTATCCTTATCGTACTCGTTCTCGGTCTTGCTATTGCAATCGAGCGTATCCTCTTCCTCGGTCTTTCTACTATCAACACTAAGAAGTTCATTGCTCAGGTAGAGAAGGCTCTCAACGAGGGTGGTATCGAGGCTGCTAAGGCTGTTTGCCGTGAGACTAAGGGCCCTATCGCTTCTATCTACTGGCAGGGTCTTGACCGCTACGAGCAGGGTCTTGACGCAGTTGAGAAGGCTGTTGTTTCTTATGGTTCAGTTCAGACAGGTCAGCTTGAGTCTGGTCTTGGTTGGTTGGGCTTGTTCATCGCTTTGTCTCCATCACTCGGATTTATGGGTACCGTAGTAGGTCTTGTACAGTCATTCGACTCTATCCAGGCTGCAGGTGATATCTCTCCAGCACTCGTTGCAGGTGGTATGAAGGTAGCGTTGCTTACTACTTTGTTGGGTCTGATTGCTGCGATGGTTCTTCAGGTGTTCTACAACTATGTAATCGTTAAGATTGATGGTATGGTGAACGAGATGGAGGATGCTTCTATCACCCTGATGGATATCCTTACCGTTTACAAGAAGTAATTAGAACCTAAACAATAATCGTACACAAAACATATTATGAAAAAGATGTTAAACATACTGTTGGGTCTTCTGTTTGCCATTACCGCTGTTATGGTAGGCTGGGCAGTTGTATCTGGCGGTGCTGAGGTTGCTATCAGCTGGAACCTCGTATGGGGCTACGCTCTGCTCGTAGGAGCTATTTTGGGCGTATTGCTCTCTTCTATCAAGGGTACGATTACTAATCCTGCAGGTTTGAAGAAGACATTGCTCGCAGTAGTGCTTGTAGTAGTTGTAGTAGGTGCTGCACTCTTCATTGCACTCGGTCACGACGGTGTTGTAATTCCTAACTCTGCCGGTGGTGTATTCGATGATCCATTCGAGTTGGTTATCTCAGAGGTTGGTATTTTGGTTACCTATGTAGTAGCTGCTGCTTCTATTCTTGTAACACTCTATACCGAGGTTCGTAACCTTGTTAAATAAGAGGTAATTTTATGGCTAAAAATAAGAAAATACCTGAAATTAACGCTTCATCACAAGCGGATATCGCGTTTACCGTCCTTATCTTCTTCCTTGTGGTTTCTACAATGGATGTTGATACAGGTATCGTGCGCGTGCTTCCGCCTATGCCGGACCCAAATGTCAAGCAGGAGGATATCAAAGTTAAAGAGCGTAACCTCTTCCTTGTATTCGTGTCAGGTAGTGGTCAGTTGATGGCGGGCGGTCAGGTTATGGATCTCCATTATCTTAAGGACAAGGCTAAGGAGTTTATCCTTAACCCTTATGATGATGAGAACCTCCCTGAGAAGAAGGAGCAGACCTTCGATATGCCTGACGGATCAAAGTGGACCTTCCCTGTAAGTGAGGGCGTTATTTCTCTTCAGAATACGCGTGATACCGACTATCAGGTCTATATCCGCGTACAGAACGAGCTTACTCGTGCCTTCAACGAGGTGCGTGATGATGTCTCAATGACCAAGTTTGGCAAGAAGTTCGCCGATCTTGAGGAAGAGGAGCGTAAAGTAATAACCAAGGCTGTACCTTTGAAGATTTCAGAGGCTGAGCCGCGTAAAATGGGTAAGTAATATGGCAGTAATGAAGAAAAAGGGCGAGCGCGAGGTTCCTGCAATGTCAACCACCTCACTCCCCGATGTAGTGTATATCATCCTCTTCTTCTTTATGCTCTCTACCTCTATGCGTGATCAGGAGCTGATGGTTAAGTATAAGCTCCCTGAGGCAACTGAGGTTCAGAAGCTCGAGAAGAAGAATCTGGTTAGCTACATTCACATTGGTGTACCTGTTTTGCACATGCAGGCAAAGTATGGTACAGCTCCGTTGATTCAGCTCAACGATTCGTATAAGACTACTAAGGACATCCTCGACTTCGCAGCTGCAGAGCGCGATAAGTTGTCAGAGGTTGACCGTGCTTCTATGACTATCTGCCTTAAGGCGGATGAGAATACGAAGATGGGTATCATTGCCGATGTTAAGCAGGAGCTTCGTCGTGCTAATGCACTCAAAATCTCTTATGCATCATCTAAGGTTTTGGGCTACTAAAATCTACGATGCTATAAAGTCGAGGGTCAGAGTTTTTCTGACCCTCTCTTTTTATTAAAGAGTAAGATTGTGCTGTGTCACAATTTGTCACTCGATGTATCTACTTTTGTAGAAAAAGTAAGACTATGATTAGCAAGTTGAATAGTGAGCAGCAGTCGGCTGTAACGGCTACGGAGGGTTATGTGCGTGTTATTGCCGGCGCAGGTACAGGCAAAACCCGTACTTTGACACACCGCTATGCCTTCTTGGTCAATGAGTTGGGCATCAGTCCGTCCAACATTTTGTGTGTCACCTTTACCAATAAGGCGGCAACGGAGATGCGCAACCGTGTCAGACGAATGGTCGATATGGGTAATGTCAACGACCTTATCTGCACCTACCACAGCTTTTGTATCAAGGTTTTGCGTCGCGACATAGTCCGCTTGGGCTATCCTGAGTCGTTTGTGGTTATGGATGAGAGCGATGCGCACCACCTTTTGAAGGAGTGCTATGAGCAGCTGGGCATTAAGCGCAAAGATATCTCCTATCGCTCTATGTTGGCATATATGGCCCTGCAAAAGAGCGAACTCTACCCTCAGTATATCTCTATGTTTTTGCATAGTACCGATGAGGCCTTGCGTCAGGATTTTGTCGCTCTGGGTGATGATAGTATCGAGTGGCGCTGCTTTGTGCGCTACCTGGAGTTGCAGCGCGGAGGTTTTATGCTCGACTTTGACGACTTGATATACTTTGCCACCTACCTGCTTGAACATTTTGAGGATGTGCTGAACTATTGGAATGGGCAGTTGGACTATATTATGGTCGATGAGACCCAGGACAATAGCCAGAGACAGTGGCAATTAGTCGCTATGTTGCAGCAGCTTCATCGCAACCTCTTTGTTGTAGGCGACCCGGACCAATGTATCTATGAGTGGCGCGGTGCAAAGCCTAAGAGTCTGGTGGAGTTTGACCAGAATTTCGCCCCTTGTACCACTATTGTGCTGGATAGAAACTACCGCTCCACACCACCGATTTTGCAGGCGGCCAACTCTATTATCGCCCATAATCGTAGCCGCATAGAGAAAAACCTCTATACCGAGCGTAACGCTGTGGCCGATGTTGTTCACCACCACGCTAAGAACGAGAAGGCCGAGGGTGAGTTTATTGCCCAAACTATAAAGCAGCTTGCTGCCGATGGCCATTCGCTCTCGGATATGGCGGTCTTGTATCGCTCCTCTTTCAACTCCCGCTTTATTGAGCAGGCTTTGGTGGAGCACGCACTACCTTATGTGGTCTATGGTGAGGTGCGCTTCTATGAGCGTCGTGAGGTTAAGGATACTATTGCCTACTTGCGTATGGTTGATAGTGGCGACAACCTCTCTTTTAAGCGCGTCATAAATCTTCCGAGCCGTAAACTTGGTCGCGCCTTTATGGAACGCCTTGAGATTGTTGCCGAGCGGGAGCAATGCTCGCTCTATCAGGCCCTTAAGGGCAACCTCGATGACCCTAAACTAAACAAGCGTGGTGCGGTAGAGTTCGTGGAGCTGATTGAGGGGCTTAGGGCTCAGGCTAAGGGCTTGTCTATCAGTGCTTTGACGGAGCGATTGTTAGAATTGTGCGGACTGATGACTCTCTACCGTGACGATGCTAACGAGGAGCGTGTGGATAATATCAAGGACCTTATCTCGTCAATGCGCCAATATGAGCAAATTAATGTAAACGAGGCGGAGGTGTCGCTTACAAAGTATTTGCAGGATATTGCGCTCTACTCCAATATTGACCGCAATGAGGGCGAGGGGTGCGTCAAGATTATGACCATCCATCAGGCTAAGGGTTTGGAGTTTGATACGGTCTTTGTGGCCGGTATGAATGAGGGCATTTTCCCAAATGACCGCACTATCCGCGAGCGTAAGCGTGAGGGTTTGGAGGAGGAGCGCCGATTGGCCTATGTGGCATATACGCGCGCAAAGGAGCGCCTCTTCTTGACCGAGTCGGAGGGTTACTCTATGCAGGTGAGGATGGATAAACTGCCGTCACGCTTTATATATGAGGCTGGTGAGGGTGTAAGACACGAGGGAAGGATGTCGCGCGAAATGGAGCGTCGCATCAAGGCTGTTATAGAGTACTCCAATCGTGAGTTGGAGTCGCTCAGTCAGCCTACAGCGCCTGTAAAGGTGGGTCAGGTGGTGCACCACCGCTACTTTGGTCAGGGTATTGTTGAGGCTGTTGATGAGTCGAAGTCGATGCTTGCTGTGAGTTTTGATAATCAGCCTCCGCGTCACTTCTCTTTTCACGCTATCGGTCCAATACTGCATACCGATTTTTAACAAGCAAAGGGTGCCCAACAGTGTTGGACACCCTTTTTGCAACTATTTGTCGGCTTAGTGGCAGCTACCGCAGTCGCAACCCTCGCCACACTCGTGCTCGCCGCAGTCGCCACAACCGCAACCGCACTGACCCTGAAGATCCTCAGGAGTAACATCGCGAACAGATACAACCTCTACATCAAAGTTGAGGGTCTTGCCGGCCATTGGGTGGTTGAAGTCCATAACTACAACCTCCTCCTTAACCTCGCGGATAAGGCCTGCCATACGCTGACCGTCAGCAGTAGCCATAGGAACAACATTGCCTACAAAGAGGATATCCTCGGCAATCTTGCCGTCAACCATAAAGATAGTCTTTGGAAGCTCAACAATAGCCTCAGGAGCAACCTCGCCGTAGCCATCTGCTGGCTCAAGAGTAAATGAAACCTTGTCACCCGGCTCCTTGCCCATAAGTGCGCCCTCAAACTTAGGAAGCAACATACCTGCGCCACATACGAACTCAAGTGGCTGACCCTCCGGGTTCTTATCTGCGATCTGTCCGTCAACGGTAAGAGTGTAGTTTACCGCTACCATTTTGCTGTTTTCTACTTTCATTGTCTTATTTTTTAGTGTTTTTGATGTGCAAATATAATGCTTTTATTTTGTTCTACGATATCTACCCGAAAAATCCTTACTATTATATAACTCAAGATAGTAGTAAGAGGCGTCCTCGGAGATAACAATCGAAGCTTTATTGTCGAAGTATATGCGTAATGCATCGCCGTTGAGAGTGTACTGTACGCGATTTTCGTAGCCGCAATGCTGAATAGCAGTACCATACTTACTAAACTCGATAGGGTGCTTTTGTCCGTTAATTGGAGTCCACTTGCCACAAAGTTTTTCGGCATAGAGCGATGCATCTATCGGGCGCATAGCAATCTTGCGAGGCTGAGATTTACGCTTGTACTTTCCCGCAAAATCTTTTGAGTTGTAAATCTCAAG
>JAFNYE010000067.1 GCA_017383345.1 Alistipes sp.
CTCTGACATTACGGTCATCACGCCCGCCTCGATGCTCTTGCCTCCCTCGGAGTAGAGACTCTTGGTGCAACTGTTGCCCTGCGTGTCCACAACGGTAAGGGTGAAGCCTCGCTTGTATGTGCCCACAGGAATGGCAAAGTAAAAATCGGTTGCTGTGGCACTAAGTGTGGCGTTTGTGGTGATGGTTATATGTGTTGACCTCGGAGTTATGGTTGCATAGTCGTCAAGGGCGAGCTTGTTGTTCGACTTGGCGGTGAGTTGGTACTTGTCGCCCGCAACGGCAAATGCTCCTGTGAGCGACTCGGCTGCGGTGGCGTTGAGGATAACCTTCGATATGCTCTGCGAGCCTACAATCGGCACCTTGATATATCCGCAGGCGTGCTTTACAACAAGAGGGTCCTGCTCATCGACGGTGTGGCCGATGATTATGCCATAGCCATTGGCAAACTTCGATTGCAGATGTTGCTGTTCGGCCGGGATGGCAATATGAGCCTGGTCGAGAAGTACATCGCCCGGGTAGATGATAGTTAGCGGGTACTCAATCTGCAGGTCGGTGGTAAATATGGCGCTCTTCTCGCCATCAAACAGCTCGTTAAGCGGGTCGGAGAATCCCACGCCGTTGATTACCACCTGATCTCCCTTCTGCTAATAGAGGGGGTAGTTTCCATCGGTCAGCTCACCCATAGATACACGAGTGTCGGCATCAAGAGTGACTGCAATAGAATGTTTGCCCGTTGCCTGCGGGTCGAAAGTTGGCGACTGCTCGGTAATATCGGTGCTACAGCCGATTAAGAGCAGCAAGGACAAAATTGTCGTAACTCTTTTCATAGTTATGTTTTTATTTGTTATTCGGTCGGAGATTTTGCTTTATGTTTTCACGGTGAGGGTGATGCTACACCAACTCGGCCACCACAGCATCGACAAACTCAATCAGCGGCTTAGGGTCGATTTTTAGCTGTAGGCCTCTTACGCCGGCACTGATGTAGATATAGTCAAAGGCTGTACAAGTGGCGTCTATGAAGGTCGGAAAGCGTTTTTTCATACCTATCGGGGTGCAACCGCCACGAATATAACCCGTTGTTGGGAGCAGTTCCTTCATAGGTATCATCTCGGCAGACTTGTTGCCCGAAACCTTCGCTGCCGCCTTGAGGTTGACCTCCTTGTCGCCCTGAATGATGCAGACAAAGTGGCCGTTGCGGTCACCCTTGAGCACGAGGGTCTTATAGACACGCTCTATAGGCTGACCCAAACTCGCCGCCACCTTTATTGCCGAAAGGTCGTTTTCGTCAACGGTGTAGGGTACAAGTTCGTAGGCTATCTTTGCGCGGTCAAGCAGTCGTGCCGCATTAGTTTTCTCTAACTTTTTTGCCATATTTCCAATTTAGTATTGGCAGCAGGAAGGATATTACCGATGCTCCTATCCAAAAGATAGCTGCCGAGGTGAAGTTGTAGTGGCGCGAGCCATCCTCGAGTATAGTCGATGCGCTCTCAATCAGCCAACCGCTGATAACATCCTGAACGCCTGCTGCGATATATGACGCTACGCCTACGATGCCCAATGCTGCACCTGAGGCTTTGCGGGGAACGATATCTACAGCCATAAGGCCACCGAGGAAGCATATTAGCACGCCCATAGCCACGCCAAAGAGCGACATTGCCAATACATTGACCCACATTGCGCTGCCTCCAAAGATGAATAGCACCAACGCAACGGAGTTCATTACACCGAATATAAGGGCAGGGATGCGTCTGTCGCCCTTAAAGAGCGAGTCGGAGAACCAACCTGACAATACGGTGCCAAAGATGCCTAAAAGGGCATTTATCGAGATAATCCACACCGCGTCGATGTTACTAAAACCCTTAGCCTCCTCAAGGTAGAGTACGCCCCAGCTATTTATTGCATATCGGCTCACATACATAAAGGCGCTTGCTGCTGCCAATACCCACACCGCAGGGTTTGTCAGCACCTGACGCTGTAGCTGTGAGGTCTGCTCGGTGGTAGCTTTCTGCTCGTTTGAGATAGCCTCAATGGCTGGCAGACCCATAGATTGAGGTGTGTCGTGTAGCCAGAAGTAGATTAGTATCACGCCAATTACGCCCGCAATGGATGAGCCTACAAAGCCCCATTGCCAACCAAAGGCGAGTACGATATTGCCCACAAAGAGGAATGAGAAAAACTCGCCCAAATTGTGCGAAGCGGAGAATATGCCGTAGAATGTGCCTCGGCGCGAGAGTGGAAACCAGCGCGAGAGCGATATTATTGCGGGAGGAGAGCCCATACTCTGCGACCAACCGTTTATGCCCCAGAGCGTTGCGAATATCACGAGGATAGCAAAGGTGGGTATTGCGCTGCCAACAAAGCCCAAGATGCCCATAGCGAGGTTTGCTAAGAGCGAGATTGTCAAGCCTGTCATCATAAAGCGCTTGATGTTGCAGTAGTCGCACATAAAGCCGTTGATAAACTTACCTATGGCGTAGGCAAACAGAAGCGCCGAGCCGATGATACCCAGCTCGGCAGCATCCAGAAATCCGCTGTCGATAATAGGCTTTTTCATCACATTGAGGCTGGTACGACACACATAGTAGAGGCTGTAACCTATCGTCGCAGCAACAAATGACTGCATCGCAAGACGGCGGTAGCGTTTCTGACCCGACGGAGTAGATATGTCGTCGCTCTGCTCTATCGGTGCGCTTATGGCGTAGAAGTTGCGTATGCGTGAAAAGAGTCCCATAGTTTATGGCAGGGTGTGGTGTCCTCTGCTCTCAAGATAGTTGATTAACAATTCGGGGCGGTCGGTCTGTATCATCCTCACGCCGTACTTTATCAGCTTGCCATAGACCTTATGCTCGTTGCCATTCAGCGCTCGGTCGTCCTCAAAGCCGTGCTTGTCGCCACCGCAGAGCTTGTCCCACATTGTGTTGACCCAAAGTCGTGAGGATGTGTCGGTTACGCGCTTGAAAATCTTGCGTTCGCCCTTGAGTGTGCCGTTCCAGCATATCTCGTATGCCAAAATGTCGAGGTTGCAGTTCAGGTAACTCTCAAAGAGCGGACTATGGCGCTCCCAACTCTTGGCGTTGTAGTTGATGATAGGCATATAGAGCATATTGGTAGAGTGCTTTGCAAAGGTCTTGGCTACGGTGGCAGGCTTCTTTGAACCCTTGATAACCACCTGACGCACCATATTGCGCTCTACAAGCAACTCCATAATCTGGTCGTAGTAGTTGTAACCCTTGTCAATGTTAATCAGCACGCGGTCACGGCAGAGGTCAAGCGCCTGAGCCAATGTAGGCATTGAGTGGTCGGTAGCCTCTCCGCTCTTACCCTTGAGTTTGAGGGTGGCGATATATTCGGCCGTAAGCTCGCTGACCTTACCCTCGCCTGTGGTCGTGCGGTTTACGGTGCGGTCGTGGCAACATACCAACACTCCGTCGGCTGTGCGCTGAACATCTATCTCCAAGATATCCACGCCCATCTTTATCGCCCCCTCCATTGCTGCAAGGGAGTTTTCCGGGTGGTGGCGCCAGTCGCTGCGGTGGGCAATGACGGCAACATAGTCCGACTTAGGGTCGCAAATCTGCTCCAAGATGCGCTCGGCGCGTGATTGTGCTGTTGTAATGGCAAAGGTCAACAGCAGGGCCAATAGGGTAAAAAGTCGCTTCATATTACAACGGTTTTACAAATGAAAGTGCAGCCCATCCATTGTCGTGACGCTCGAAGTGGAGCGTAAGGTGGCGCTCGGCTGCAGCAGCGCACATAGCCTCGATATCGCTGTCAAGGAAACCGCTGAAGAATATCTCGCCACCCGCATTGAGAGCCTTCATATAGGCATCCATATCGCCTAAGAGGATGTTGCGGTTTATGTTGGCAAGAATAAAGTCGTAGCTGCGACCCGCTATGGCGCGTACATCGCCAAGCATAGGTGTTATAAGCTCGGCAACACCGTTGGTAGCGCAGTTCTCGCCACAATTCTCGAAAGCGAAGTCGTCAATATCGACCGCATCCATAGCCTGAGCGCCACACTTGCAGGCAGCTATGGCAAGCACTCCCGTGCCGCTACCCATATCCAATCCGCGCTTACCCTTAAGGTCGGAGTCCAAAATCATCTGCACCATCATCTTCGTGGTGGCATGGTGACCTGTGCCGAACGACATCTTTGGCATAATGACAACCTCAAACTCGGCATTGGGGTTGGGATCGTGAAATGGTGCGCGTATCATCACGCGACCATCTACATCGACAGCCTCAAAGTTGCTCTCCCAAAGGGCATTCCAATTCTGCGCCTCAATCTGCACATAGCGGAAGTCCTCAATATTGTACTGCTCCAGGATAGCGTCAGCCTCGGCTTTGCAATCTACAAGTGCATCCTGCGGGATGTAGGCCTTGAGCCTCAAACGCTCCGGAACAAAACTGTCAAAAGGTAGTTCCGAGAGCTCGGCTGTAAGAATTTCGGCTATCTCTGCATTTGGAACAGAAATATTTAGCTCAATGTAGTTCATATTATGTAAAATTTGTATCTTTGCTGTTGCAAATTTAATAAAAAAATGAGACCTAATAGCGAAAAGTGGAATAAAATTATCGCTGCTTACAGAACTTATATACGCTTAGAGAAAAATCTCTCCGACAATAGTGTTGAGGCCTATATTCGCGACATTACGGTGTTTGAGAACTTTATTCTGCGCCAATATGATGTTCTGCCTGCCGAGGTTGAGCCATATATGGTTGAACGCTTTTTGGTGCATCTGTTTGAGTCAAAGCACTCAAAATCCTCGCAAGCGCGCTCTCTGAGCGGTGTGCGCAGCTTCTATAACTATCTGCTTGTTACCGACAAGATTGACTCCTCGCCCCTTGAGTTTATTTCGGCACCCAAGTCGTCGCGTCATCTGCCCGATGTGCTGACCGTCAGCGAGGTGGAGCGCCTTATAGGCTCGGTTGACACCTCTACGGCACAGGGGCGTCGCAATAGGGCTATGCTCGAGATGCTCTATTCGTGCGGTCTGCGTGTGTCGGAACTTATCTCGCTCACTCTGCCTGACCTCTTCTTTGGCGAGGGGTATATCCGCGTCACGGGTAAGGGCAGCAAGCAGCGCTTTGTGCCTATAGGAGAGCGTGCCAAGCAACTTGTGCTTCTCTACCTTGAGGATCGAGGGGAGCAACTCTCGAAGGGTAAGTCGGGTAGTGCAACACTCTTCCTCTCCAACCGAGGTAGCAGCCTTTCGCGTGTTATGGTCTTTAATATCATCCGCCGTGCAGCCCAGGATGCGGGTATAGATAAGAGTATCAGCCCCCACACCCTGCGCCACTCCTTCGCCACCCACCTTCTTGCGGGCGGTGCGGGCATCCGTCAGGTACAGCAGATGCTCGGACACTCAAGCATAACCACCACCGAGATATACACCCACCTCGATATCGACCACCTGCGCGAGGCTATTGAGGAGATAGAACTATGAAAACATATAAAGCCAAAGGCATAGTCCTCTCAACGGTCAAATATGGCGATAAGTCGCTCATTGTCCAGATGCTTACCTCCACCTTCGGTCGCCAAAGCTACATTGTGCAAGGCTTAGGGTCGGGTAAGGGTCGTGGCTCTAAAATGGCGCTCTATCAACCCCTCTTTGCCCTTGAGTATGAGGGTGTTATAAGCGATAAGAGCGATTTGCACCGTATGCGCGATGTGCAGAGCGGTATCGTTCTGCAATCTACCCCCTACGATGTGCGTAAGTCAACTATCGCCCTGTTTATGGCAGAGGTGCTCTATCGCCTCGTGGGCGAGAGCCAGGCCGACCAACTGCTCTTTGACTTTGTTTGGGGCTCCGTTGAGGCTCTCGATACTATGGAGCAGGGGGTAGCCAACTTCCATCTGTGGTTTATGGCGCACCTGAGCCGCTTCCTCGGCTTTAGCCCTGGTAATGAGTATGTTGAGGGGTGCTGGTTTGATATGCGCGAGGGCCTTTATACCCCTATCCGTCCTACCCACGATAAGGTCATCAATGCCCACTATACCAAGCTCTTTAACGACCTGCTCGATTGCGATGTCCTCCACCTTGCCGAAATAGGCCTCAATCGCACCGAACGCTCCGACATCCTCTCCGCCCTCGTCGAGTATTACGCTCTCCATCTGGATACTATCCGCAGGGTGCAGTCCCTCCAAATATTCCAATCCTTATTTTAGCGTGATAGCGGTGTATTTACTGCCTTCCTTGTTCTGTGGCTGAAGGTCACATACAAAAGTATGCTCCCTCCAACCCCAAAACAAGAGCGTTGCTACTACCACCTTTTGACAACAAATGGGTGCAAAGAGGGAGGTCGGTGCGAACCGTGGCTAAAAGGGAGTATAGGGAGATTAGAGAATTTAGGGAAGTTAGTGTTTCTATGGTCTTTCCTTAAACTCTCTAAACTCATTAAACTCCCTAAACACCTTAAACACCCCACAACCAACAGAAAACTTGTTACATTTCAGGCTTATCTCCACATTTGCTCAAAAACTTTTCTTACTTTAAGCAAATATGCTTACCTTTGCGCCGTAACTCAAATTTAATTATATGAAATCGCGTTTTTCGATTGATTTTAGGCCTAAACTCTTCTCTACTTTTGCCTCTTATGACAAGGCGCAGTTCTCGAAGGACTTTATGGCCGGAATTATTGTCGGCATTGTGGCCATACCGTTGGCCATTGCCTTTGGTATTGCATCGGGTGTAGGCCCTACCGAGGGTCTTGTAACCGCCATTATTGCGGGTTTGCTTATCTCCGTATTTGGTGGCTCGAAGGTGCAGATTGGTGGCCCTACGGGTGCTTTTATCGTTATCATCTACGGCATTATTCAGGAGTTTGGTCTGGGTGGTCTTGCTATTGCGACCATTATGGCGGGAGTGATATTGGTGCTTATGGGCATTTTCCGCTTGGGTAGCGTTATTAAGTTTATGCCTTATCCTATCATTGTCGGTTTTACGGGTGGTATTGCCATTACTATATTCTCAACCCAGATGAACGACCTCTTTGGTATGGGCATTGAGGATGTGCCTGCCAACTTTATCGATAAGTGGATATGCTACTTCGACAACATCGGCAACATCAATTGGTGGTCATTTGCGGTGGGTATTTTGAGTATTCTTATCATCGTCTATACACCTAAGTTCTCCAAGAAGATACCTGGCTCGCTCTTGGCTATCGTGGTTATGACCCTTGTCTGCTGGTTGCTCAAGAACTATGCGGGTGTAACCTCTATTGCCACTATCGGCGACCTCTATCAGTTGCCGTCGGGTCTGCCTGAGTGGCGTCTGCCTGCACTCCCTGAGGGTGAGACCATCTTCTCGGCTATGCAGTCGTTGCTCCCTGTAGCCTTTACTATCGCTATGTTGGGCGCTATCGAGTCTTTGCTCTCGGCTATGGTTGCCGATGGCGTTATTGGCGACAAACACAACTCCAACACCGAGCTTATCGGTCAGGGTATTGCCAATATTGTAGTTCCGTTCTTTGGCGGTATCCCTGCTACGGGTGCTATTGCCCGCACTATGGCTAACATCAACAACGGCGGTCGTACCCCTATCGCGGGCATCGTGCACACCTTTGTTCTACTGTTGGTTTTGTTGCTCTTGGGTGGCCTCGTGGGTGCTATACCTATGCCGTGCCTTGCGGGTGTACTTATTATGGTGTCGTACAATATGAGTGGCTGGAGAACTATCCGCTCAATGTGCCGCCAGTCGCGCTCCGATATTGCAGTACTCTTTACAACGCTCCTTCTTACCGTCATCTTCGACCTCACTATCGCTATTGAGGTGGGTTTGGTGCTTGCTGTTGTCCTCTTTATGCGCCGTATTATGGAGAACACCTCTATCTCGGTGCTCGATAAGGAGCTTGAGGTACACCACGATGGCGAGGCTCACGAGGAGGTGCTTGCTGTGCCTGCAAATACCGAGGTTTACGAGATTGACGGCCCATTCTTCTTTGGCATTGCCAATAAATTTGAGGAGCTGGCTCGCACTCGCTCAAGCGCAACTATCCGCGTTATCCGTATGCGTAAGGTCTCGTTTGTCGATGCTACGGGTCTGCATAACCTCGAGATTTTTATCGCTGCATCGCTCGATAGCGGTCGCAAGGTTATCCTCTCTGGCGTTAACGAGAATGTATATCGCTCGCTTGAGCGCACAGGCTTGGTAGCTATGGTGGGCAAGGAGAATGTCGCCGACAACATCCATACCGCTTTGGCTCGTGCTGCCGAGTTGAACGCTTAATATTGTTCCAATGACTATCGTTGAGCTCCTCCTTATCGCTGTAGGCCTGTCAATGGATGCCTTTGCTGTTGCTGTGAGCAAGGGTTTGTCGGTAAAGCGTGTAGAACCTAAACAGGCTCTTATTACGGGTCTGTGGTTTGGTGGCTTTCAGGCACTTATGCCCCTTGTGGGCTATCTGCTCGGTGTCTCGTTTGCCGACATAGTCCAAAATATAGACCATTGGATAGCCTTTCTGCTACTTGGCGCTATCGGTGTAAGTATGATACGCGAGTCGCTTAAGGGCGAGTGTGAGCGTGCCACAAACGACTTCGGGGTAAAGACTATGCTGCCCCTTGCTGTGGCTACAAGCATCGACGCTATGGCTGTAGGTGTATCCTTTGCCTTCTTGGGTAACGACATATCCCTCTCGGTAGTCATTATAGGCATAACCACACTGCTGCTCTCTATCCTCGGACTATATGTCGGTCACCACTTTGGCTGCCGCTATAAGTCCAAAGCCGAACTACTCGGTGGCGTGATACTTGTGCTTATGGGAGTAAAAATTTTGGTGGAACATACATTGATTTGCTAAAGCAAATAAAAATTTATACCTTTGTATGAATTTAGCGTGATAGTGGCGCATTTACTGCCTTCCTTGTTCTGTGGTTGAAGGTCACATACAGGAGTATGCTCCCTCCAACCCCAAAACAAGAGCGTTGTAAATCCACCACTCTGACGCTAAATTGGTGCGAAGGAAGTGATAGTGCAATGGGAAATTTGCAAGCGTTGCATCTACGCCTTTCTGACGCTAAATTGGTGCGAAGGAAGTGATAGCGCAATCGGGAACTTGCGAGCGTTGTAAATCCACCACTCTGACGCTAATTGGTGCGAAGGAAGTGATAGTGCAATTGGAAATTTGCAAGCGTTGCATCTACGCCACTCTGACGCTAAATTGGTGCGAGGATGTGGATTAATTTCCTACACTATAGAGGTTGTGAAGCCTCAAAAAACTTGAAAAACATCTAAAAACTATAGAAATATGGCTGAGTTTATCTATCAGGAGCCGCTCCCAATCGAGCGCGACAACACAGAGTATCGTCTGCTTACAAAGGACTATGTTAAGGTTGTAGAGTGTGACGGTCGTAAGATTTTGAAGGTTGACCCTAAGGGTATTGAACTTTTGGCTAAGGAGGCATATACCGATGTCTCTTTCTACCTCCGCTCTTCTCACTTGCAGAAGTTGCGCAACATCCTTGAGGATGCTGAGGCTACAGACAACGATAAGTTTGTTGCATACACTATGCTTATGAACTCGGTAGTTGCTGCCGAGGGTGAGCTCCCAACTTGTCAGGATACAGGTACTGCTATCTGCGTAGCTCACAAGGGCGAGGATGTATATACAGGCGTAGAGGATGCTGAGTATATCTCTCGCGGTGCATACGCTACATACGCAGAGCGTAACCTCCGCTACTCGCAGGTTGTGCCTATCACTATGACCGACGAGCACAACTCAGGCACTAACCTCCCTGCTCAGATTGACATCTACGGTGGTCACCCGGGTATGGAGTATGAGTTCCTCTTTATCACTAAGGGCGGTGGCTCGGCAAATAAGACCTTCCTCTACCAGCAGACTAAGGCCCTGCTGAACGAGGAGTCACTCGTAAAGTTCTTCAAGGAGCATATCAAGGACCTCGGTACTTCAGCTTGTCCTCCTTATCACTTGGCTGTCTGCATCGGCGGTACTTCGGCTGAGATGTGCCTTGCAACCGTAAAGAAGGCTTCTGCCGGCTACCTCGACGAGCTTCCAACCTCTGGTAACGAGGGTGGTCGTTGCTTCCGTGACCTCGAGTGGGAGGATAAAATCCTCAAGATTTGCCAACAGATGGGTATCGGCGCACAGTTTGGCGGTAAGTACCTGGTACACGATGTTCGCGTAATCCGCGCACCTCGCCACGCTGCCTCTTGCCCTGTAGCTATCGGTGTAAGCTGCTCTGCTGACCGTAATATCAAGGCTAAGATTACCCCTGAGGGTATCTTTATCGAGCAGTTGGAGAAGAACCCTGCTCGCTTCCTCCCTGAGCAGGCACCTGCTATGTCTCCGGCTGTAGATATCGACCTGGACGAGGGTATGGATAAGGTTCGCCAAATTCTCACCAAGTACCCTATCAAGACCCGTCTTAACCTCAAGGGTACACTTATCGTGGCTCGCGATATCGCTCACGCACGCATCAAGCAGATGCTCGACGAGGGTAAGCCTATGCCTGAGTACTTCAAGAACCACCCTGTTTATTACGCAGGCCCTGCTAAGACCCCTGCAGGTATGGCGTCAGGCTCATTTGGCCCTACTACCGCTGGTCGTATGGACCCTTATGTTGACCTGTTCCAGAGCGTTGGTGGCTCAATGGTTATGGTGGCTAAGGGTAACCGCTCAAAGGCTGTAACCGATGCTTGCAAGGCTCACGGTGGCTTCTACCTCGGCTCTATTGGTGGCCCTGCAGCTATCCTTGCAAAGAACTCTATCAAGAGCGTCGAGGTCGTTGACTTCCCAGAGCTCGGTATGGAGGCTGTGCGTAAGATCTATGTTGAGAACTTCCCTGCGTTCATCATTGTAGATGATAAGGGTAATGATTTTTTTGCTGACTTCGCACATTAAATCGATTTTATGCAGTGATTTCTGCGTTACGCAATTTTAATTCAGACAGGGAAATACAAGCAAGTATGTCCCTGCCTGATTAAAATCGCAAGCCTTGAAATCCCTCGCCTAATTTAATACTTGGTTTGGATCAGGTGCGTCCAATAATCCCCACCCAAAGCCAATTTGTTGGTCGAATGAGTGCCATTGCTTGCATATATTGCGTGGTGCTGTTTGTACCGTTAAATACACTTTAAGCCGTAATGGTTAAAAGTTTACTACATCCCTTTCTGTGTTCAGAAAGGGTGTGTGGTTTTACAATAAAACTAAGTTTTATTCGTTCTCACTATATGGGAAGAAGATTTTTTGCCCTTTTTGTGGCGATTTTGACATTTTGTACTGCTTTTGCTGAGCAGGATGTAACTTTTCAGGCTAACGCCCCGATGATTGTCGGTGTGGGAGAGCCGTTTCGTGTTGAGTTTGAGCTCAATGCCAAGCCTGACGACAAGTCGTTCTCTCCTCCGTCGTTTGAGGGCTTCAATGTGGTTGCGGGACCCTCGGTGTCGCGTGGGTCATCTATGCAGATTATCAATGGATCGATGACTCAGTCCTTCAGCTACACCATAACCTATGTGCTTGAGTCGCCCAATGCGGGTCAGCGCTCCATAGGTGTTGCCACCATTGGCGTTGATGGCAAGAGTTACTCTACCCGCGTAACACCTATAGAGGTGCGTCAGCATAGTGATAATAGTCACAACCAATCGCAGCAGGCTGCCCAGGAGCAATCGTTGGAGCAGCGCGCCTCAAGCCAACTTGCCGCCGACGACCTTCTGTTACGCCTGAGTCTTTCACGCTCAAGTGTCTATAAGGGCGAGGCGGTGCGTGCAACGCTCAAACTCTACAGCCGTGTAAGCATTGTCGGCTCGGAGGGTGCCAAGTTGCCGTCGTTTGATGGCTTTTGGAACCAACCTCTCGAGGTCGATCAGGGCCCGTTCCGTGAGACTCTTAACGGCAAAGTCTATGAGGCCTACAACTTAGGCGAGTTTCTGCTCTATCCGCAGCAGAGTGGCCGCTTGACCATTGACCCTGCCAAGATAACAATCACAGCCCAGATATTTGTGCGCAACAATCGTCCGCGCAACTCCTTCTTTGACAACACGCACGATGTATATAATGTCCGTCGCGAACTTACAACCAAGCCTGTGGTGTTAGAGGTAAAGACTCTGCCTGCACCTGCTCCTGCATCCTTTACAGGTGCAGTTGGTCGCTATGCTCTTGAGGCAACGATCTCCTCGGCGCAGATTAGTGCCAACTCGGCCACCAACATCGTGGCTACAATATCGGGTAACGGCAACATAGGCCTTATAAAAGAGCCGACTCTCAACTTGCCGGCGTCGTTTGAGTTGTACGACATAAAGTCCACCGAGCAGATACGCACAACGCCTGCCGGTAGCACGGGTTTCCGCCGCTTTGAGTATCCAATCATTGCTCGTGCTGAGGGCGACTACACCATCGCTCCAATTGAGTTTACATACTTCAATCCTGAGACTGACTCCTATGTCACTCTGCGCTCGGAGAGTTTTGTACTCACCGTGCTGCCCGACAAGAATAGCACAGCCTCTACAGGTGTCGTTTCGACCATAGTGGGCAAGGAGGATGTCAAGCTTTTGGGTCACGATATACGCTTCATTAAGCTCAACACTCCGCATCTGCACAGCGTAGTTGCTCCGCTTATATTCTCGCCGCTCTATTGGTTCATAATGGCTCTGATTGTGGTTGTGGCTGTAGCGCTCTACTTTATCCTCTCCAAGCGCATACGCGACAATCGAAATGAGGTGCTTGTTAAGGGTCGCAGGGCAAATAAGGTGGCTGTGCAGCGCTTCCGTAAGGCCGAGAAATATATGGTTGAGCAGAACCGTCACGCCTTCTATGAAGAGATGCTGCGAGCTATGTGGGGATATATATCCGACCGCTTCAACATCCCTGTGGCTGACCTTACAAAGGAGAGTATCCGCGAGGAGCTTATCCGCCGTGGTGCAGCGGAGTTTGCAAAACTCTTTACCGACATAATCTCACAGTGTGAGGAGGCGCAATATTCGCCTGTAGAGTCGGCACCAATGAGCGAGATTTATGCCCGCGGTATCGATATAGTCTCTAAAATTGAGTCGTTAGTAAAAAGATAAAGCTATGAGATATTTTGTAATCATACTCTGTTCGTTGTTCTCACTCTCTGCTGTAGCGCAGAGCGATAGTCTTGCCGTTGCAGAGCCTGTGCAGACCGTTGTGCTTGATAGCAAACTGCTTTGGGATAGCGGCAACAAGGATTATATCGACGGCAACTACGCATCCGCTTTGGAACGCTATACGGCCATAGAGCAGCAGGGTAAATACTCTGCCCGCCTCTACTACAACATAGGCAACTGCTATTTTAAGCTCGGTAATGTGGGTAAGTCGATACTCTACTACAACCGTGCGCTTAAGGTTCAGCCTACTATGGAGGACGCGCGTGAAAATCTGCGTATTGCCGAGGCTCAAACTAAGGATAAGATTGCCGTAGTGCCGGAGTTTTTCCTCAATCGCTGGATGCGCTCGGTGCGAACAATGATAAGCTGCACTGTGTGGAGTGTGCTCTCTATCTCCCTCTTTGGCTTGGTGGCTCTCTTTGTGCTTCTCTTCCTTTTAGGCTCAAGATTGGTTGTTCGCAAGAGTGGCTTCTATGGCACTATCGTGGCTCTGCTCCTATTTATTGTGGTAACCCTCTTTGCTGCCTCATCGCGTCGCGATATGCTCGACAGTCGGGGTGCGGTGGTTATCAGTTCGGCTATATCGGTGAAGAGTTCGCCCGATAAGGCCGCTACCGATATGTTTGTGTTGCACGAGGGTACAAAGGTAACACTCTTGTCGGAGGTTGACGGATGGGTTGAACTCACTATTGCCGACGGTAAGAAGGGCTGGACTGAGGCGTCGCATATTGAGAGAATATAGTTATGTCCAAGTTGCTCGATAATGTTGTTGGCGAGCTTAATCGCCTGCCAGGAGTTGGCCGCAGAACGGCGCTGCGATTGGCTATGCACATTCTTAAGATGGAGCAGGAGGATGTGGCGGCTATGACCCAGAGTATTGATGCCTTTCGTAACAATATATGCCATTGTGCCCGCTGCGGTAACCTTTCGGATAGCCAGATATGCGAGATTTGTGCCGACCCTAAGCGCGATAGTTCAACACTTTGTGTCGTAGAGCAGGTGGCCGACCTTATGTCAATAGAAAAGACCCGCCAATATCGTGGTTTGTACTCCGTTCTGGGTGGCGTTATCTCTCCGATGCAGGGTATAGGCCCAGCCGATTTGAGAATAGATTTGCTCCTTGACCGTATCGCTATGGGTAATGTGCGCGAGGTTATTATCGCCATCTCGGCATCGGTTGAGGGTGAGACTACACTCTTCTACCTTATGAACTGCCTCAAGCGCTTTGAAAATCTCAAGATTACAACCATAGCTCGCGGTATAGGCTTTGGCGATGAGTTGGAGTATGTCGATGAACACACCATAACCCAGGCCCTTGTTAACCGCCGTGAGGTGGTAAAAGAGCTGTAAGGCTGTCTGAGAGTACCTATGAATATCAACTATTAAACAGATAAACTATGAAGATCAAATCAATTATTATGGCGCTACTCTGCATCACCCTCCTTGCAGGTTGCTGCTCTGCGTGTCGCCAGCGTCAAAAGAATGCAAAGCCGCTCAAAGGAACAGAGTGGCACCTTGTGCAGATTGACGGCAAGAGCCTCACTCTGCCTCTCAATAGCTTTAACATCACCCTCGGCCAGGACGGTAACCTCTCGGGCGTAGGTGCTTGCAACCGCCTGCTCGGTACATATACCGTAGCCGAGAACTACGCTATCAACCTCGGTCAGGTCGGTACAACAATGATGATATGCCCCGAAAATGAGGAGCTCGAGCGCGAATTTACCCAACTCCTCGGCACTATCACCCATTACGATATTGATGGCGATAAGCTCATTTTGCTTAGTGAAGGTGTAATACGCGCAATCTTCAAAGCCCTGTAAAAAAACTGTTTAAGAAGGTAATTTCTGCGTTATACTTTTTTGTGGAGAAAGGGAAATACAAAAGTATGTCCCTGCCTGATTAAAATTCCAAGCCTTGGCTCATCTGCGATGACCCTTCACTGCTTCGCCTCAACAATATCGGTCGCAGTGCTATGCACTTACAAAGCGCAAGTTTGAAAATCAGTGAGCAAGCTCCCATTTTCAACCTTTGCACTTTACACTTTGTGGCAACCGCTATTGTGTTCGGCTTAATCGCAGCGTTGTAAATTCCACTTCTTAAACAGTTTTTTTGTTGTGAAAGGGAAATGCAAAAGTATATCCTCAAAAGGCTATATTAATAAAATAGGTGTTCAACCCGAAGTTGGACACCTATTGTTTTGTAGGATTGTTCTATTTAGAGTTCATCGCTCTGTTCGCCCTCGCAGAGGCACTCTTTGAGTCCCATTTCTGCCTTAGATTTTTCGCGCGAGAAGAGGAAGTAGATACAGGTGGCCTCGGTGCAGAGGTTGCCCTCATTGTCATAAATGGCGCCCGTAACGGTCACAAGGTTACGCCTAACTTCGCTACTATGTGCGCGCAGAGTGAGTTGGCCCAAGTTGGTGTGCAGAGGTTTGCGGTAGCGTATCTCCATCTTGCTGGTAACGGCAGCGGTTTGGAACTTACGGAACACAACCCAACCGCAGAGCTCGTCAAGCATAGCCGCCTGAATACCGCCGTGCAGGGTGTTTATCCAGCTTTGGTGCTCAGAGGTTGGTTGCCAGAAACTGACAATATCATCGCCATCCTCGTAAAACTCCATTCTCAATCCGTGTTCGTGGTTAGGGTCACAGCCAAAGCAGTGATATCCCTCTGTATTCATCCACGGGTTTATAATCTTCTTCATACTTCTGCATTTATTGTTTTGCGATGCAAAAGTACAAAAAAAAGTTGTGTTAGCGCTATTTGGTTTGTTTTCTACAGCTCTTTTTATGCCCGATATGGTGTAAAAAGGGCGGATAGTTGCCTACCCGCCTGAGCTTAGATATATGGTTGCGATTAGTCAACCTTGATATCGGTGTTTACATTCTTTGAACCCACAAGGGCGTAGAAGAGCATATAAACAAGGCCTGCAACGATTACCCAGTAGCTGTTGATATAGCCTACATAGTCAGAAACGAAGCCCTGAATAAATGGAAGGATACCGCCACCGCAAACAAGGGTCATAAAGATACCCGATGCAAGTGGAGTATATTTGCCAAGACCCTCAGCTGCGAGGTTGAAGATTGCGCCCCACATAACCGATGTGCACAGACCGCAGAGGAACATAAATACCATACTGAGCGGCACCTGAGCATTGATAACAGGGATTGTAATTTGCACAGACTCTGGAACGAACATAAGGGCGAAGATGAATGCCAACGCAACAGAACATACGGTTGTGAGCATCGCCTTTGAAGAAACCTTACCACCGATAGCGCCACCAATCAATCGGCCACACATCATCAGGAACCAGTAGAAACCGATGAGTGTACCGGCGATAGCAGGGCCTACCTCTGCGAGGTTTGACATATAGAGGTTGGCGGTGTTTGGAATACCTACCTCAACACCTACATAGAAGAAGATAGCAATAGCACCCAAAACAAAGTGGCGGAATGAGAGTGGAGAGTGTGGATCCTTCTCTACATTGCCGGCCTTGCGGGCAGCCTTCTCCTCGGCAGTCTCCATGTGAGGCTCAGGAATTACCGAAAGGGCGATAATTACAAATGCGAGTGCAAAGATAGCCATTGCTGTAATCATTGCCGGAGCAGCGTCGCCAACGCTTGCGTTAGCAGCCTGACCACCAATCATATAACCCAAGAAGATTGGAGCAATAGTGCCACCGATAGAGTTGCAAGAGCCACCAAGCTGAATGAGCTGGTTACCACGGTTACCACCACCACCGAGGGTGTTGAGCATAGGGTTTACAACGAGGTTGAGCAGACACATTGAGAAGCCTGCAACAAATGCACCGAGTACATAGACTGCAAACGACTCTGCATAGCCTGAAGCAAACTGAATAGCCACGCCAACGAAACCTACTGCAGCAGCCAGGAGAGATGTAAACTTGTATCCCTTGCGCTTAAGAATAAGACCTCCGGGGATACCCATACAAGCATAGGCAATAAAGTTGGCCAGAGTGCCGAGCTGGGCCATTGCGTTAGAGGCGCCAAACTGGTTCTGAACAATAACGCCCATAGAACCGGCGAAATTGGTTACAAATGCAATCATAAAGAAGAGCAAGAACATTACTCCGATTGCAAAAACATTACTTTTTTGATTACTCATAGTTTTATAGATTTATGTTTTGGATTGTCTATCTGTCACGCTCTGCTACGAAGGCGCAGAGGTCAATCATTGCCTGTCGGTAAGGGGTATCCTCAAGTTTGGCAAGGCAACTGAGTGCCCTTTGCAGGAACTTCTGCAACACCTGGCGAGCATCATCTACGCCATTAGCCTTAGCAACCTGCTCGCGGATGAACTCCACAGCGCTGTCGTCAGTAGCGGCGCGGTCAACGGCATCGAGAATATCTTTGCGCAGAGCCTCGTCAGCCTTCTGGAGTGTTATGATAAGCGGCAGGGTAATCTTGCGCTCCTTAATATCGTTAGCTGCGGGCTTGCCTGTGTTGTTGTCGGGGGTGTAGTCTAAGATGTCATCTACAATCTGGAACGCCATACCGACCATCTCGCCAAAGCAGTGCATATTCTGAACGGTCTGTCGTGGCGCGCCCACCGAGAGAGCGCCTGCCGAAGCACACGAAGCAAAGAGTGAGGCGGTCTTTTTGTAGATTATGTCGTAGTAGTCCTGCTCGATGATGTCGAGCTTGCCAGCGTGGTCAGACTGGAGTATCTCGCCCTCGCAGAGGATAGCCATACTGCCGATAATGTGGGTGAGCAGGTCATATTGGCCGCTCTTGAGGCCGATATCCATATTGCGTGCCAAGATATAGTCGCCCACAATTACGGCATTGCGCGATTGCCAACGGGCGTTAACCGAGGCCTTGCCACGGCGTAGGTCGGACTCGTCAATAACATCGTCGTGAACAAGCGAGGCGGTGTGTATCATCTCGACAAGCATAGCTGCGAGCATTGTGCGCTTACCGAAGTTGCCGGTAGGGGAGCAGGCTGCAGCCACAAGCATTGTAAGGGTTGGTCGCAGGCCCTTGCCGCGAGTGGAGAGAATGTACTCAATCATCTCGGCAAGCAGAGTGCCCTCCTTCTCGTTGAAGGAGCTGCGGACAAACTGCTCAAACTCCTCAAGTCGGTCGGCTATGGGTTGGCGTATATGGTCAAGTGTAATCATAAAATAGTCCCAATGGTCTTATATTTTAGCAAAGATAAGCAAATTTTGCGACAGAGTTCATAAATGCGAAATTTTTTTGTACTTTTGGGGTGTTAATTATGCAATATTTTGAAATGGAACATATAAAAAAACTCCTAACCTCGTCAATGCCGTTGCTTGTGGCGGTGGTTCTCTTCTTTGCTGTGTGTGCCCTCTGCTTTGCTCCGCAGTTTGAGGGTCGCAAGATTGTAATGCACGACATACAGCAGTTTGACGGTATGAGTAGTGACATTCGTGCCCATCGTGCAGCTACGGGTGAAGATCCCCAATGGACAGGCGCTATGTTTGGCGGTATGCCGGCATATCTTATTAATATTCGCTATCCGCACCAGTTCATCAAGACCATTGCCGACAAGGTGTTGGGCGCTATGGGCGAGCCATTGGTGCTGATATTTTTTGCAATGCTCTCGGCGTGGCTGATGGTGGTATTGATGGGTGTAAATCCGTGGATAGGCCTTATTGCGGGTTTGGCTTATGGTCTGTCAACATACTTCTTCCTCATTATCGGTGCGGGCCATATTACAAAGATGTGGGCTGCGGTATATGCTCCCGCAATGATGGGCGCAATATATATGGCTCTGCGCTCAAAAATGTGGTTGGGAGCAGCTTTGGCGGCACTCTTTGCCACTCTGGAGATAGGCGCAAACCATCCGCAGATAACCTACTACTTCCTGCTTGCCGCTTTGGCTCTTTGGGTCAACGACCTGATCTTTGCCATAAAGGGCAAGGCCCTCAAGAGTTTTGGTAAGCGTACTACTCTGCTTGCCGCTGCGGCAATGCTTGCTGTGGGTGCAAACTTTTCCTCGCTCTTTTACACTGCGCAACACTCTAAAGACACCATTCGTGGTGGTAGCGAGGTGACGGCTGCCCTTGAGGGTACGGAGCGCGAAGGTCTTGATTTGGACTATGCTACTGCGTGGAGCTATGGTGTTACCGAGAGCTGGAATATGCTCGTGCCCGACTTTATGGGCGGTGAGAGTGGCTTTGACGGTTACTCTGCCGAGGCGGATGCTCCGCTCGCGAGCGCCCTGAAAGAGTGGAAATACTTTGACTTTATGGGCGTGCCTAAGAATTATATCATCCCTTATTTTACCGACATAACCTATTGGGGTGACCAACCATATACCGCCGGCCCTACATATTTGGGCGCTGTAGCAATATTTTTGGCGCTTTTGGGATTGCTGTTAGCCGATAAG
>JAFNYE010000068.1 GCA_017383345.1 Alistipes sp.
AGAGAAAACGCGCCATAGCCGATTGTCTTCAAGCCATTCGGCAACACAACACTCTTGAGATTGTGTGCACAATTGGCAAATGGCTCTTCACCCTCGTTTCTTCCTATTGTTGTCAGAGGTCCACTAAAAGTAATTACTCCCTTACCATTGCTGTAGGTATTTGAGGTAATTGACACATCAAAGTATCCTGTTTCAGCAGGTACAACTACTTTTCCATCTGTAGATGTGTACCAAATCTCATTATTTGCAGGTTCAGTAGGCTCTGGGGTCGGCTCTGAAACAGGATCGGCAACAATTGCATCTGCGTATGTACTCCATCCGTAAGCTGATTTATATAAATCTAAGGATTCAAAAGGGACATAAATCTTACAATCCGGACGCAACTGCGCAAAGACATCTATATTCTCCAATTCTGGTGGAGTTAATGACTTACAATGTATCTCCATTAGTGACAAGCAATTAAATGCACTACCACCAATATACTGTACATTTTTACCGATAGTTACCTTGCGAACATCAGAATATCTAAAGGCGTATTTGCCTATTCGCGTAATATTATCGTGGATTACAACCTCTTCCAAATCTTTACAGTGGTTAAATAGATAAGGTTTTATCTCTGTAAGTCCATTGTGAAAAATAAGAGTGGTAAGTTTTTCATTATTGACATACAAACAAGTTGCTCCGCCACCGCCAGCAAGTGGATTGGCATCCCAACCACCAAAATCGATACTACACCAATTGGACAAACTACTGACATGTACTTCTTTAACATCTGTTGCACTAAATGCACATTCGCCTACATCCCCGATAAAATCTCCAAAATCAATTGTTTCAAGATTACAATACTCAAACGCCTCTGCTCCAATTGAAGTTAGCTCATCAGACAAAACCACAGACTTGAGGGGAGTATAACTAAACGCATCATGCTCTATTACCCTTACAGTCTTAGGAAGAACAACTGTAAGAATCGGTTTATGGTCAAATGCATACTGTCCAATAGTATACAGGTCTTTATTAAATTTGATTACACCCTTGCCATTCTCATAGGTATTTGATACAATAGTAGCACCAAAATCAGCCGAAGAGTCTGGTTCAACAACGGTACCATCTATAGATGTATACCATATCTCATTGTTGGGTATATTTATCTCTGGCTTTGGAGTTGGAGTACTAACATCCTCAAAAATAATTGTTTGCGTGCAGCCAACAGCGAAAAGGGCCATAAGCAACAGTAGTATATTTTTAACTTCTTTCATAGCTGCGAGGATTTAGAAGGTAAAACCGAGTGATAGTTTAGCACCGAGGCACATATCTGACTTGATGTCTAACTGTTTGTCTGTGTAGGACTCCTCCCGCGGCAACATCTGAGCTGAAGCACCTAAACTGAAGTAAAAATTACCGAGGTTTACACCGAAGCAAAGGTCTCCAAACGCGCCATTAGTGTGATATTTATACTCGACGCCGTTATGTGTAAAGTTATCCGAGCCAAAGAGTTTACCTCCCGCAGAGAGTGCAAAGAATGTTCTGCTGCGAGAGCCCATATACGCGCGTGCGTGAATAAATATAGGTACATTAAATCCCCCAGCGGAGAGTGCGGGTAATTTACTATTATCTATATTATCAAAATTATACTCTGCGCCTACACCCAAACCTACAAACATAGTCCTATTTGCCCTAACTCCGCCAATGTAGCTAACAGCGATATGGTTTACAGTAGAATATGGAACAAAGTGCATAGAGTAGCCCGCATCAATACTCTGCTCATAGTGTGCCTTAACGCGCTTTGGCTGTGGCTTATACTTCTTAGGCGTAGTAGGCTTTGTTGTAGGAGTTTTAGTGACTGTGCTCTGGTAGCTACTTCTAAGAGGAATAGTTACAATCTTCATATCATCCTTAACAACAGTAATACGCTGTGAATTAGAGTAATATCCACTCTTTTTCACTGTAATATTATGCTCGCCGACAAGGACATTATTGATTGTCGCAGGAGTCTGCTGGCCAGTAGCCACATTGTCAATATAGATATCGCCCTTTTGCGGAGTAGACGAGACATCTACAGAGCCATAGATTGGCGTAGGGGCATTAAGCACGACTGTCATAGGCTCTGCCGCTGCGACATCAAAGAACTGAGGTGTAGAGGCGTGTGAGCTTTTGCGACCCTCAACCTCGTATGTTCCAAGCTCTAAGTCGGCAGTATAAACACCCTTACTAACAAACGAGCCATTAAGCCAAATTTCAACATCCGATGTTGATGCCTTGATAGTAACACTGGCAAAATTAGGCTCAAGAGTAGGAGTTATGCTAACAGTATGTCCGTCCAAAATCTTTACAACAGTCTGGTAAGGCTTATAGCGCTGCTTTACAATTCTTACCGCATGCTCGCCACTTGGCAGCTGAAGATTGCTAACAGCGTCGCTATCTACTCGCTTGTTATCCACATAGACAACAGCATTGTCAGCACTATTGCCACTAATATTCAAAAAGCCGTAAGCGGGCGTTAGAGCGATTTGAAGTTCTACCTTCTTATTATACACAACCACCTCGCCGCTATAAGTGTTATAGTTTGGAGCAGTTACAGTAAAGCGATACTTTCCCTGCTTGAGTAGCTTATCGACAATGCCCTCGCTACCCCTTGTAACAGGCAAGAATGCACCGTCTACCTCTACCATAGCGTCAATATCCACAGGCGTAACCTCAAAGACAACATGCTGTGGAGTAGCAGCTGCAATATCCACATTCTGCGTAAAGGATATTGCATTCTTGTTAACATCAATAAGCTTCTCGCTCAAAGCAGAACCATAGACGACCTTCAGCCTATGTTCACCAATCATCACATCCGAAATTGTACATTTCTTATTATCGCCCGTCTGTCCCTTGAACACTCCGTCAATATAGACATCCGCGCCAACGACATTGCTCTCAACGACAATGCTATAGGTTTGATTTAGTGTTGCTTCAAGTTGGTACTCCTTGTTACCCTCAAGGCTCAATGTAACCTCGTTTGAAGTGCCGAAAGTAGGGTGCTTAAGGTAGAACGCCACTTGTGGTTTGGCAGTCATCTCAAGAATTAATACATTCTCGTAGTCGGCAACCTTGATTTTTGTCTTCTCGATAGTGCCCGACGGGAAAATAGCATCCAACTGAGCAAGCTGCTCGCGCGTCATCTTATGGAAGAATATCTTCAGTCGTACACACGCACGACGAGAGTGG
>JAFNYE010000069.1 GCA_017383345.1 Alistipes sp.
GACAAGAAATTTTTGCCTCATTTTATTCTGTGTCACAAGTTGTCACAAAACAGCAGTTACTTTGTACTCGAAAACAAAAGATAACTACAAATTATGTTTACAGTTTTAGTGTTTATCGGAATGATAGCCAATGTATTATCGACAATATGCGGCGGCTCGGACAACTGGAGTAAGTAACAAAGAGTATAAACGAACCAATAAAACTTTACAATTATGGGAGCAAGTTACAGTATCAAGTGCAAAAATTGCGGCACATCATTTATGCACATTGCAGACGACGATTTTGGCGTTATTCGCGCTTGTGTTGGTTGCGAGTGTTCAACCCAAATAGAGACAGCAATACTCTGTCCGTGTTGTATGACTCGCGTAAACCGCAGCGAAGAGGAGTTTGAGAGTCAAATAGAGAGCGTAATGACTTGGTAAATTGAAAAGAAATTATTAATTTTGAGTGCAAAATGTTGTTTGTAATATTTTTCAGCTGTCTATTGTTGTTTTCTTTAGCAGCAGAGGTTTGTCAAATAACTAATTAAAATAAAAACTATAAAACTATGGCAGAAGTAAATCAAGAGAAATTAAAGGTCCTCAAAGCCGTAATGGACAAAATTGAGAAGGACTTTGGTAAAGGCTCGATTATGCGTATGAGTAGCGAGCAAGTAACCGACATACCGGTTATCCCTTCAGGCTCAATCACACTTGATGTCGCGTTGGGCGTTGGTGGCTACCCTAAGGGTCGCGTTATTGAGATTTTTGGCCCAGAGTCATCCGGTAAGACAACTTTGGCTATTCACGCCATTGCTGAGGCGCAAAAGCAGGGTGGTATCGCAGCATTTATTGATGCAGAGCACGCCTTTGACAGCTACTACGCGCAGAAGTTGGGCGTAGATGTTGACAACCTCCTCATCTCACAACCCGACAACGGCGAACAGGCTTTGGAGATTGCCGACTCTCTTATCCGCTCAAGCGCTATTGACATCATCGTTATCGACTCAGTTGCAGCTCTTACACCAAAGGCAGAGATTGAAGGCGAAATGGGCGACTCTAAGATGGGTTTACAGGCTCGACTTATGTCTCAAGCCTTGCGCAAACTTACTGCGAGCATCGCAAAGACCAAGACTGTCTGCATCTTCATCAACCAGTTGCGCGACAAGATTGGCGTAATCTACGGAAATCCGGAGACCACAACCGGCGGTAACGCCCTTAAGTTCTACGCAAGCGTGCGTATTGACATCCGCCGCACATCAGTAATCAAAGATGGCGAAGAGCAGCTCGGAACACGCGCTCGCGTAAAGGTTGTCAAGAACAAGGTTGCTCCTCCATTCAAGAAGGCCGAGTTTGACATTATGTTTGGCGAGGGTATCTCCAAACTTGGCGAGATTATTGATCTTGCAGTAGATTTTGGCATTGTCAAGAAGTCCGGCTCATGGTTCTCTTATGGAGAGACAAAGATTGGACAGGGTAGAGATGCTGTCAAAGACTTCCTTACATCTAACGCCGAAATTTGTACTGAAGTAGAGGCTAAGGTACGCGAAGTAATGATGCAGAAGTAAATAAAGTTTAACTTTAGATAAATGCATTATAGCAATGAGGATGAAATACTAATTGATAACGCTTGGCAGGACTTATTACTTAGCTGCAATAAGATATGCAAGGGCGAAGATGACCGCAAGCTAATCAATAGAGCATTCTTTCTTGCAAAGGAGGCACATCAGGGGGTAAGGCGCCGATCAGGAGAACCTTACCTCCTTCACCCCATTGCTGTAGCAAAAATTGTCGTAGAAGAGATTGGCTTAGGCGTAAAATCCGTTGTGGCCGCTCTACTACACGATGTCGTAGAGGACACCGATTACACAACCGAGGACATCGAACGCATTTTCGGCCCCAAAATTGCCTCGATGGTCGATGGTCTAACCAAGATGTCAGGTGTGTTCAACGCTGACACATCGGCACAAGCAGAGTATTTTCGTAAAGTATTACTCACTCTATCCAATGATGTGCGAGTAATACTTATCAAGATTGCAGACCGCCTGCACAATATGCGAACACTCGCCTATATGCCCAAAGAGAAGCAATTCAAGATTACAGGCGAAACAATACATCTATTTGCACCTCTCGCATACAGACTCGGACTCTTCCCTATAAAGAGCGAGTTAGAAGACCTCTGTATGAAATATCGCTTTCCGGAACAATACAACGAAATTGCCCGAAAGATAGAGGAGACCGAACCCGAAAGACAACAGTATATCAACAAGTTCTGCGCGCCAATTCAAGCAGTACTTGACAAGAACAATATCACCTACACCATATCCGCCCGCGTTAAAAGCATATACTCTATTTGGAGTAAAATGCAACGCAAGCAGATACCTTTTGAGGAGATTTACGACCTATTTGCCATTCGAATAGTATTCGACCCTCTCAGTTTCCCTTCTGAGAAAACGCAATGCTGGCAGATATACTCATCAATTACAGACATATACACCCCAAAACAAGACCGTCTGCGCGACTGGATAAGTATGCCGAAGGCCAACGGCTATGAAGCTCTACACGCAACCGTTATGGGCAATGACGGCATTTGGGTGGAGGTGCAAATTCGCACTAAGCGTATGGAGGAGATTGCAGTACGCGGCTTTGCAGCCCATTGGAAGTACAAACAGGCAACTCTCTCACAAAACGATGACGCCTTTGATAAGTGGCTAAGCAAGATTCGCGAGGCACTCAACAGTCCAACAGAGAATGCTGTTGAGTTCTTGGACAACTTTAAGTTGTCGTTATATACATCTGAAATAACGGTATTTACGCCAAAAGGCGAACAGCGACTTTTACCTTTTGGCGCAACAGCCCTTGACTTTGCCTACGACATCCATACCCGAATTGGCAACAAAGCCATAGGCGCCAAAATAAACCACAAAATCGAACCCGTAACCAAACGCCTAAATTCAGGCGACCAGATTGAGATAATCACAGCCGACAATAGCTCACCAAAGGCCGAATGGATAGATATTGTAACAACAACAAAAGCCAAACAAGCCATTACCGCCTACCTAAAACGCGAGCGGGAAGACAATATTAGCCACGGCATCCAACTATTCGAGCAAAAGCTTGCTCAATTCAATATAACACTGAGTGGCAGCGTGTTACGAAAAGCAATTAAAGCGTATGGTTGCAACTACAAAGATGAACTATACAGCAAAATAGGCGCAGGAATAATCTCGCTCGAAAACATTGAGAAGATTATCAAGTCGAGTTCTGCAAGCAAGATACTTAAGTTCTGGCGACTATGGCGCGAGCACAACGGCGAAGATATCGACGAAAACACCAGCTGCGACATTGTACAAAACGACCAATTTACTATAGCCAACTGCTGCAATCCACTTCCAGGAGATAGTGTAATAGGCTTCAAAGACCCCACTACCGGGCGAATTATAGTCCATAAATCAACTTGTAGCGAGTTAAATCGCCTTGCAGCACTATTTGGGCAGAATATCATCAAAGAGCAGATACATTGGTCTCAACACAAAGCCGTCTCATATCTTTCAACCGTTGAAATAAGGGGTATAGACCGAACAGGAATGCTTTTAGAGATTTCTCGCGTTGTTTCTGAAGACTTCAGTATAAACATCCGTGAGGTAGCAATAAGCAGCCACGATGGCATTTTTGAGGGTAAATTAAGCATTTATGTACAAAACACCGAGGCGCTAAATGCAATTATGGACAAGTTGCGCCATATAAAGGGAATAGAGAATGTTAAACGAAGTATAGATAATAAAGAGTAAACCTATGTTAACCAAAATCATCATCTTCACTATAGTTATGATATTATTCTACTCAACAAAGCTCACAAAGCAAATGAATAATAAAGCTAACAACAAGAAACTCAACACTGATAAAGAGTTCGATACCAATATTACCTCAAGTGATAGTTTACATAGAGAAATGCCCGGAGATTTTGTCGCAAACAGCACGATTGATCTGCAACCAACCATAATTAAGAAGCAACCTAAGCAGA
>JAFNYE010000003.1 GCA_017383345.1 Alistipes sp.
CTGTTGTAGTACCACCTGCAACACCACCCATATACATAAAGCCGCCACGACCCTTGATTGTATAGGCAACATCGCCCGTATTATGGCAGTTGTCCAAAAGGCCATCAATAAGACCTACAACGCCACCGATATAGACCAAACCGCGCTCATCGTCACCCACAGGAGTTGTATTGATTATAACATCGCAGTTATTGGTACAACCCACGATAGAGCCGTAGCACTGACCTGCAAGAGTACCGAAATAGACTGCATCCTCTGTCTGGTCACTACCCGCACCATAAGCTGTGGCATTGAGGGTTATTGAGGCAACATTGTTGACAATATTCTCCAACTCACCTGTCTTTTCAACCATAGCTGCAACAAAACCGAAAGCGCCCTTTGCATTGGCAGGAGTAAGGGTACAAGAGCTGTCAATAACAAGGTTCTTAACCGCACCACCGAGGCTCTTGAACAGAGGCTTGGTCGCTTTCCAATTCTTCAAAGCAAAGCCCTTGCAGTCCAGAGTGCCCAAATATGAGTTACCCTGAGGAAGTTCCACATCGGTAAGGTCAATATCGGCACTAAGCTCCGCATCGCCAACCGAAGCGCTATTCTCAAGGAACTGAACCAAAGTCTGAGCATCGCCAATCTTACCGAAGTCGGCCTTCTCCCACTTGCTATCGGTGGTCTTGAAACCTGCATTGCGAGTGATAACAATATCCTTATCCGACACATAGAGCGTTGTAGGGCCACTCTGACGCTTAAAGTCGATAGTGAACTCGCCCGCAGGGGTTGTACCAGGAAGCAGTGCGATATAGTATGTACCAGGCTCAAACACATCGCCTGCAGGCAACAGGCTCACGCTATTTGCCACCTCAAGCACATCGTTTACCTTCGGCTCAGCGGTAGTGGTAGCACTCTTGGAAAACTTGGTTTTACCAGCCAACTCTACACCACGAACTGTCACCTTAGCCACATCGTCAAAAGTGATATTGAGAGCAAGGAAACCGACAGCAGTTTTGAAGCTCACAGCCGTATCGGTAGAGGTAAAGTAAGCCAACGACACAATAGCACCATCTGCAACATTATTCTGACCCTCAAGCTGCTGAACAGCAGGCATATCGACATTAAAATATGTGCTTCCGCTACGCTCTACAACCGACTCAAACGGATAGATAGCATAGAACTTGGTCGCACTTGACGACACTTCGCCACTAAATACAGCACTCTTGCCATTTATTGAACCGGGCACTATAGTAAACTCGCGGATAGTCTTGCCATCGCCTGAGGTTGAAGTTCCCTCAAAGACTGCAATCTTATCGCCCTCGCACCAACAGATGCTCTTGCCATCCTCGCCCACGAAGGTACGGGTAGCCTCTCCCTCAACGGTAATAGTCATCGGCACAAGTGTCTCAGAACCAAAATCGGGGGTCAAATCCTGCTCATCAAAACCCTGAGAGCAAGAGGTTGTCATTGCCACTAATGCAACGACTGCAAAGTAAAAAATCTTCTTCATAATTTTGCTCATTTAGGTTTGATTAAAGTTCTTCAAGATCGCCCATTTCCTCGTTGCCAAAGCCCTGAGAGAGAGCATAACCACTCTCGACAGCCATCTGCTCCACATCAAAGTTCGGAGCCAGATACTCATTAACCACTCTATTTTTCATAACTTATAATTTAATTCTTTTGTTCCTTCACACATCTTACAGGGGCAGCATAGCAACGCGCACCGTAAGAATACCACGCACCCGCCTCCATAGGGTCTAAGATTGGATAGACACCATAGTATATATCGTTAAATGCAACAAAGAGTGTTGCGCTCTTGCCAAAGCCGATAGTGCTGTCGCCAAATGTCTCGGCTGTCCAATAGAGCATACGCTCGCCTGTCTCACCGATAAGGCCCGACACATCGAGATTGCCGCTGCTTGGGAAGTAGTCGCCATTGCCACCACGCCAAGTCCAGCCACACGAAGCCTCCTCCCACTCACGGCTCACATAGGTGCAGGCATACTCGGTATTGAGCGTACCAAAAGCACCGCACGGAGGTACAGCATAGCCCGGAGGGCAAGGGTCAAAGATGCTCTTATAGGCTGTTCCCGCCTGTGCATTGCCCCACAAGTAAGATTGCGACTGCTGGTACATACCGCCCGCACCCACAAGATCCTGAACAAGGTACCAATCGAACACATACTCGCCAATAGGCATATCGGCACGGCACGAGAGGATAGTGGTCGGATGCTCGATAGCATACTCTATATTACCCGGAGCCTGAAGCGCCACGGGTGCCATAACACCAACATACTGCCACTCCAAAGCACCATCACCGCGCTGCATATTGGCTCTATTTACCAAACCGCGAATACGGATAATCTCCGCCTCGGTAGCGTTATACTCCTCCTCGGTCTCAAGCGGGTTATAATCCTCGTCATACCTATGCTTAGGCATATCGATATACTGCTCAGCCGACGGCAGGAATGGCTCTTTGCGACCCCACTGGTAGAGCATACCGCGGTTTGCCACATCGCCAACCTCATTATTGAGCGCTCCAAGGTTGCGGTCCATCCAATAGAGTTTCTTGCCGAAGGAGGTCTTAATCTGGTCGTCAACAACCCATATATGCCAACTCCAGAGTATCTTACCGCGACCATCACAAAGGGCTATAAGGGCATTACCCTCGCTCTTTCCCGTAGAGAAGCA
>JAFNYE010000070.1 GCA_017383345.1 Alistipes sp.
ATGATAAGGTTGGTCTTGCCCGTCTCAAAGGTTACACTTATGTCGTTGAGCACCGTACGGCCATCAAAAGTCTTGAATATATTTTGACACTTAATCATCGCATTATCTGGGTTAGGATAAGGTTGAAAATCATAATCATAATCGAGCTCATTACCACCGCTGTTGTCGAAGCCTTACCAACCTCCAGAGAGTTGCCCTTAGCATAATAGCCGTAAAATCCCGAAATAGAGGTTATCAGGAAGGCAAAGACGGTCATCTTTACAAGCGAGTAAAAAATCTCGTAACTATCGAAGTAGTAGAGCAAGCCGTCAACATAGTCATTTGGCAGCATTATGCCCAAGCAGGCAACCAAATAGCCGCCACCAATACCCATAATCATACTGAACGCAGCAAGAAACGGGAAGAAAATCATCGTTGCGATAATCTTTGGCTGTATAAGATACGCTGCCGAGTTTACACCCATAATCTCGAGCGCGTCAATCTGCTCGGTAATGCGCATTGTTCCAATCTCAGAGGCAATGTTACTACCGACCTTACCGGCTAAGATTATGGCAATGACGGTCGAGGAGAACTCCAAAATCATAGTCTCCTTTGCCGCATAACCAATCATCAGCTGCGGAATAAATGGTGACTCAAGGGTAATGGCCATCTGTATGGTTATAACGGCACCGATAAATACGGAAATGATGGCTGTAAGCGGTATTGAGCCTACACCCAACTGATCCATCTCGGCAATGATGCGCTTGTAGTATATACCCCACTTCTCCGGGCGAGAGAAGACCTTGCCCATAAGAATTACATAGCGTCCTAATGTCTCAAAAAATTTCATACCTTTTTGCTGTTATACACAACTGCCCCTTTTTGAAAAAAGCGGCACCAAAAACTTTTGCCGAAACTGCGTTTCGGTATTATCACTGCAAATTTAGGATGCTTACTGCATTTGCGATAAAAATAGCCACTCTTTCAGTCTCAAGCAAGCTTGACCTCAGAGGTCTATTTTTCTCACACCATCTACGATGGCTCCTAAATCCGAAAAGAACCTGCCGCCATTATTCTCGCACCAATTTTAGCGTCAAAGTGGTGCTTTAACCACGCTCGGCAAAATTGAACGCCACTCACTATGCCCTTTGCACCAATTTTTTTATTGTAGACGAGGATTTACAACGCTCTTGTTTTGGGGTTGGAGGGAGCATACTTCTGTATGTGACCTTCAACCACAGAACAAAGAAGGCAGTAAATACCGCATAAAATAAAAATTACTCCTCTTTGAAGTCAATATACTCCCCCACACCATCATTCACTCTCTTCTCCTGCGGTGGAATATGTACGGTAACTTTTCCCTCGGAGGTTGTATTGGTGGTATAGGTTGAGCCGGTAGTACGGCGATGGTGGTCGCGAAGTTGCTCCTCCATCTGCTGTTTAACCTTGCGCATACGCCACATAATAGCGAGTGCGCCAACAGCAATAATCAGCAGGGGCACTACAAGCATAAGCGCAAAGACGCCAAAGACACCCGGCGCAGCAACCGCAAGCATAACCAACAGCAGGGTCGTAAGCGGATTGCGACGGATAATCTCATATAGCATACTAAAAAAACTACTCATTGTTCAAAGCATTTATTGTTTTACACAATACGCAACGCAAATATAATCAAAATATTGTGAAATTTCAATTTTATATCCCTTTTTGAACACACAACGCAAAAAGGCTCCCCTGCGGAGAGCCTTTTAGTCGATACTCAATCGTTTTGATTACTGCTGGTTGTAGGTAATCTTGACCTGGTAGAGATAACTATTACAGAACAAGGCATAATCTTTCATAGCAACCAAAATACAAGGTGCAGAATTTGACAAATTCACTGGTGCTGATATATTCATGAGAGGAGCATCAGGCTTTGCACCACCAAAACCTTTAAGATATGCTACTGAGAATGTCGATCCCGATGTTTTTGCCGAGGTATCACGAGTTCCCGCATAAACATAACCAGTTGTATAACCACCATATTTTGTCGCATTAGTAGATGCCGCTACCGAAACATAAATCGCAGTAGTAGTTGGCAAATAGAATGCCGGAGATATAGCCGCACCGGTCTTATCGTTACTAATCTGCACACTGTTACCAGCGTCACTACAGTTAGTGTATTTCCAATCCGAGTAGTCACGGCTTCTCCAGTCTGCGTGATAAGGGATACCGGTAACATAAACTACCGACTCAGGAGTTGTATAAGTGTAACCATTCTTAAGGGTAAGCTTTGCAGACACATTGTAAGCGCCATAACCCAAACCCGATACGGTTGCGCTGCCGCTTGTAATATCGGCACGCTCAGAGCCATTGAGCAACAACTTAACTGATGCTACATCGGTAGCCTGAGCATCTGCTACAACAACATCCTTAACATAGATAGTATTTCCGCTCAACGCGTCATTCTTGATAACATCGCCATCGCTCTCGTTGTAAGAAGAGTATGCAAGGAATGAAACGGTTGCCTCCTTAGCAGGCTCAGCCTTCCACTCAACATTGAGAACGGTGCGCTTGCCTACAGCAAAGTTCATAGACGGAACAGCCACATTGTAAGTCACACCCTCAGCATCAGTAAGGGCCAACTCAAACGCATAGTCGCCATTTGCGAGGTTGAAAACAACGGTGTCGCTATCAAGACCCTCAACGGTTGCAAAGTTGCTTGCACCATTAAGGAAGTCAGAAGTAGTTGAAGTGATAGTAGCTGCGGTGATTTTCTTACGAGTCTGACGACCAGC
>JAFNYE010000071.1 GCA_017383345.1 Alistipes sp.
ATATTGCTCTGCAACTGGTTGATTGTTGGATTTGAACTCTCAAAGTGGCCTACATTATCAAAGCCTGACCAAACAGGATATGCCTCAAAGTCCTCAAGGTTTAAGTCGCCCTCAACACCCTCAACGCGGATATATCTGAAACCAAAGAAAGTATGAGTAGGCTCAAAAACATCCTCATTACCACTCAAGATATAAGTACCCGCAGCCTTTGCGCGACGAAGATTGACGGTATAAAAATTACCCTCCTTATCAAGTACCTCGGCGTGAGTAATCTTTATTGTAGCACCCTTCTTACCCTTTATCTTAACTCGCTCCCAGCCAACGATATTCTGACCAAAGTCAATAACCTTCTCGCCCTTAGGGGTAACGATATATTTAACCGCCTTGATTGGCGCATTCTTTATAACGGACTCGTTCTGAGTAGGGATACGATTTTTCGCATCGAACTCCGATAAAACAGTTGCCTTCTCCCATCCTTCAGCCTTATACTTTGTTGTAGTCCACGAAGCGTCACGCAAGCGTGCATCAATAGTCTGACCATCATAGATATTGGCAAAAGTGATACCCTCGGCAGATACTTCAGTACCCGCTTTAAGCCACTTATCGTCAGTAACAATTGTAGCAACAGAGCCGTCGGTGTACTCAACATTCACCTGCATAAGCAGAGCTACATCCTTAGTATAATAATAGCGATTTTTTACTGCGCCATAGTTCATACCACCCGAATACCAACCCGGAGTAACTACTGCAGCAAAAATATTCTTACCACTCTGCAACATAGCTGTCACATCGTAAGCCTGATATTGAAGGCGCTTATTGTATGATGTCCAACCCGGAGTAAGATACTTATCTCCCACGCGCTGACCATTTATAAAGGCCTCATAGATACCGTGAGCAGTAATGTAGGCTGTAGCGCGGCGCACCTTCTTAGCAACATTGCCCTCACCACGAAGATAGATAGGCGTAGGCTGCTGACTCTTTACACCAATCCACTGAGCTTTCCAATCGGTGTTCTGAATGCCTGTATGCCAACTGCCAGAAGTACGCTTAGAAACGCGACCGTGGTTATCCCACACCTTGAGCGACCACTGATAACGAGTATCGGGATTGAGCGCACCCTGATACAACACCAAAGTAGAGTTATCAGACTCTACCTTACCACTATTCCACACCTTACGACCCGCAGCAGTAACCTCAACCTGGTAAGCCGTCTGCACAGAGTTTGGCAAATCGGAAGTAACAATCCAACTCAAGCGCGGAGTCTCTGTTGGAGAGATACCCATAGGGTTTTCAAGGCCATTGACACGCATTGTGGTAATCTCCACTTGCGCTGACACCACCAACGGCAATAAGACCGTGGTTAAAAATAAAAATCGTTTCATATCGTTTTAAGTTTAGTTAGACAAATTTAATAATTATAGTTGAGACGCCAACAAATATTATCAAAAATCAAAGATTTAATGCCATTAATTACAGTCATTTACCACTATTCTCCATTTTTTGCAAATTAATGCGTAACATTTAGCAACTTTTATCATCTAATATTTGTAGAATCAATAATTTTGACTTAATTTTGTATAAACCAAATAAAATTTAGAGCTATGAAAAGATTTTTAGTATTGTTATTAGTTGCTGTTATGGGTTTATCAGCAGCAGAAGCTAAGGTTAGCAAGAAGGACTTGAAGAAGCAAGTTAAGTCATATGTTAAGGAGGGTTGGGTTGTACCTATCGGCAGCGCGCCTATCGGTGATCAGATCACTCGTTCACTCGAGTTCCAGCAAGCCCTTGATGACAACGGCGAGCCTAAGTATGTTATCGGCGAGGCTATGTCTATTGGCGAGAACTACGATGCTGCTCACTTCCAGGCTGTAGAGTTGGTTAAGCTCGATATTGCCGGCCGTATGGCTTCCGATGTTACTGCCCTTATCAACAACAATGTAGCCAACAAGCAGTTGGGCGAGGAGCAGGCTGCATCTTTGGTTAAGACCGTTGCCGGCGGCAAGTCTCTTATCTCTGCAAAACTCGGCCGCATTGTTGAGTTGGTTAATGTTTACCGCAAGACTAAGGCTAAGACCGTTGAGGTACGAATGGTTTGCTCTTACAACTACAAGAACGCTATGAAGGCTGCTCACGCTGCCATCCGCGAGGAGTTGGAGAAGGAGAGCAACGAGCTCGTAGGTCAGCTTGACAAGGCTCTTGGTTTGAAGTAATAATTTATCAAACATCGTCATTCCGCTGGTTGCATCGCAAGGTGCGGTCAGCGGATTTTTTACTCCGTTATGAAGCAGTTTTTTACCACACTTGCACTCCTTTGCATCGCAACTACAGCATCGGCGCAAAACAACGACCTTGACTCCGACTTTAAGAAGGAGTTTGAGCAGTTCAAAAATAGCGCAACCAAAAGCTACGCCAACTTTAGAGCTAAGGCAAATAGCGACTATGCCGAGTTTCTAAAGAAAGCCTGGCAGGAGTTTCAGGTAGCACCAGAGCTGGAGGCGCCACAAGTTGACCCTCCCGTTCAGCCCGTTGCTCCACCTGCGCCTAAACCGACGCCAAAGCCTGAGCCAAAACCTGAGCCTCAAGCGCCCGTGGTAGTAAAGCCACAGCCCGTTGCACCGGAGCCAGCAAAGCCAACTATTCCGCAAGTACCGAGCGAGCCAATGGTTGTTCAGATGCCTGTAAAATTCTTCGGCGTGGATTGCAAAGTACGCCTAAAGGTTGGCACAGGCGAGGTTATTGTCAACGACGCAAACGAGCATAGCGTATCCAATGCGTGGAAAGAGTTGTGCGACGGTCGTTTTGACAAGATGTTACTCGACTGCGTCAATATCCGCAATGGTCTGAAGCTCTCCGATTGGGGATACTATCTTCTCACTAAAAGCGTTGCCGAGGAGTTTTGCGAGGCTAAATGCACCAACAACACAAAGATGTTGCAAGCCTATCTTATGACTCAGGCGGGTTATCAAATTCGACTTGCACGCGTTGAGTCAAAGCTATTCCTTATGCTCCCATCAAGCAGCGTTATCTATGGCAAGAAATATGTCAAACTCAATGACACAAACTACTATTTCCTTGACGAAGATTACCCAGGTGGCAGATTTTACCTCTGTACAGCTCCATTCCCTGGAGAGAAGGGCTTTTCTATCCGAATGGATCAGCAGCCACTATTGCCATACGCTAAGAGCAATAAACTCTCTACCCACCAATCGAAAAAGTACCCCGAGTTGAAAGTTACATTTGAGGCTAATCAAAACCTTATCGACTTTTACAACACATACCCGTGCAGTCGTTGGGATAATTTCTCATACTCATCGCTCAGCCACGAGGCCAAAGGTGCTCTCTATCCTATTCTACGCAGCGCTATAGCAGGAAAGAGCGAGATTGCTGCTGCAAATATGCTTATCAACTTTGTGCAGACAGGCTTCAAGTACAAGACCGACCAAGAGCAGTTTGGCTATGAGCGACCTCTGTTTGGTGACGAGTCGCTGCACTACGACTATTGTGACTGCGAGGATCGAGCTATCCTCTATTCAATATTGGTGCGCGATCTGCTCGGTTTGGATGTAGCATTGGTCGATTACCCTAACCATATTGCAGCAGCCGTATGCTTCAATGGCGTCTATGGAGATTACTTCACCATAAACAGCAAGAAGTACACCATTTGCGACCCTACATATATAGGAGCAAGTGTGGGTCTTACAATGCCCGATATGAACAACAGTGAAGCAAAACTCATTCCATTAGAATAGAGCTATTAGACACTAAAAAATAAAGCGTAGAAAATTTTCTACGCTTTATTTATGCAACTTTAGTGCGGTTACTACTCCTTCGCCACAACAGTCACATTAATAGCCTGCTCACCCCTATCAACAGTTTCAATTTCAAACTGGACTTGTTGATCCTCGCTAAGAGACTTAAAGCCCTCTTTAACAATTCCCGAAAAATGGACAAAAACCTCTTTGCCGTCCTCACAAATCAAGAATCCGAAGCCTTTTTTGTTGTCAAACCATTTTACTGTGCCGTTCATCTTTAATGTGTGTTAGTATTTCGGAATGCAAATATACAAAATTTTTCCTATCGTTGTTCCCTAAAATTAAAATAAATTCAGTCTAAAAATCAAATTTGCTTTTCATCTCAACGGCTCACTACACACTACAGGAGCAGACAGATGAGTAATAGACTGATTATCAATACCATTTTCTACAACACACGCAGTCGCACCAATAAAATTAATATAATCATACTCCTTAAACACATCAACCGAGTAGTGCCACTCCTTACCATAGGCCAATTTGTGTATGCGGTAATAAATCGACTCGCGAGATGGAGCATTAAAGCCTCCCTCATTCTTATTCATCACGCTTTGGTCAGTTGGACGATAGACTCCATAGGCGTAAGTCGAAGCGCCCTCAAACACACCCAGGCCGGCTGAGGTATAGCGTCTATCATTAAGCAACTCCTTCCATTTAACAAAATGGACACTACTATAAACATCGGTATTCTTATACCAGCCAAACGCCTCTCGTTGCTCACGATAAGTTACCTCATCAACGGGCATACGCCCCATACCCTCTAACACATACTCATCATCCAACTTTGCAAAGCCGTGCCCTACCGCTTCGTGACACACAAGTCCTTCAAACATCCGGCTATCACTTACCAACGGCAGATAGGCTATCGCAGCACCCGAGCCGAAGTCGCCTTCCTCGGTAGGATAGTAATTATAGGTCGTTCCCGCATAACGGTCACTATTTACAACCACAACGATTAACACATCGTCAAGACTTTTATCTCCAACCGCTTTTCGCGCATACTCTACGCACTTTTCATTGTCACCAACTACTGTTGTTCCCTCGCCAAATCGGCACTTGAGAGCTGTCGTTGCATTGGACGCTATTACCTCATTTGGCGAAACGACTGTAACAGCGTATATATTAAACAAATGACTGAAACTCCGCATTGGTTCCAAAGCAAAGAGAGCATTGGCAGTCTGTTGCATATTATATAAATAGGTACCATCCGCTATCATACGATCAGAAAAACCGTCTCCCATAAGTACCACATCTATACCCGCGCCTTCTTCGGCACTTTGCATCTTCACCACCTTTCCATCGGCTGAAAAATCGGTCGAATAGTACAAATCGGGGTTGATTATATCGGCAAAGAGTCTCTCTACAACAGATACAATATTTCCTCTACTCTCAACCACATCACTAAATACGAGTTTTCCCTGCGAGTCAAACATTGTTACCGTCGGCGTAACACCTACGGGGTAGTAAGTTGTGCTATATTGGCAAAGGGGCATCTGCTCACTAACTGTAGCCACATTCCACTCTACGCCATAAGATTTAACCAATGAGGCCACATTCGGCGCCTCGGCACACCAACTTACCACCTCCAAACCAAATGGGTTATATTTATCATACAATGGTTTCAGAGTATTGATAAACTCGTGCTTATCTTGCGACCACTGGAAGAGCAAAGTGTAGTCATTGGCAGCATAAAAACCCTTGTCAACTCTCAGCCTTTCTCCCGACAAAAGGGTCAAGTCAAAATCTGGCGCTGTAATCCCACAATCATAAAGATTAAAGCGATTGTAGCGATTGCCAAGCACCGCATAGCCCCAATTATACCGCCACCCGTCCAAATTATTGAGCGACGAAGGTATTTCCCCTGACAACGAGTTGTTATAAAGCGAAAGATGCGTTAAGTTGGGCATCGTGCTATAGCTCTCAGGGATAGAGCCTGTAATTCGATTTATCGCAAGGTTTAATGACTTTAGTTGTGTCAACGATGCCAACCCTGAAGGCAGGGTGCCAACAAGATTGTTGTTTGACAAATCTATAGCTACGACACGCCCTAAGTGGGTATAGACTCCATACCACTCTTCAAGAGGTTTATCACTACACCAATTTGTATTATTGTTCCAATTTTCACCACCCAAAGCATTATATAGAGACTCCAAAGCAGCATAATCCTCGGGCAAAACGGCATCGTCCTGCTCCGATAAGTTTCCGTTGCAGGCTATCATAAAACAGAGAGAAGATAAAAACAACACAAATCTGCGCATATTGCCTCCTTTTGTCACAAAGATAGCAAAAATTTTTCAAATCGCGTAACTCCGTAATTATTAGACAGAAAAGCGGGTATTTGAAGAACAACCAAAAAAAAATCTTAAAAATTTTTACAAAAAAGTTTGCAGGTATGAAAATTTTATCTACCTTTGCACTCGCAATACAACAACGGGGTGTAGCGCAGTCCGGTTAGCGCATCTGGTTTGGGACCAGAGGGTCCCAGGTTCGAATCCTGGTACCCCGACAGAGAAGACAATCGAGAGGTTGTCTTCTTTTTTTGTTCCTGCCAACACCACACTCCTTGTGTAGTGGGCATAGCGGTGCGAAGAGAGAGGAGGTGAAAAATATAGCATTTCGTTTGAAATATACCCATTGGAGTCAAAAACTTGTCGGGGATAAAAAGTTGACATACTTTTGTGCAACACACATCTGAAAACAATGAATCCTATATCGACAAAATTAAGACTTACTGAGTATCAAGGTGTCGTTACTCTCGACCTGGAGCGTATTAC
>JAFNYE010000072.1 GCA_017383345.1 Alistipes sp.
ACAACCTTGAAACCATACTTAAGCAACTTATGGTTAATGAGATTGAAATAGAATTATGTTTAATTAAAAAATTAATGACAATGAAAAGATTACTAATCTCTGCATTTGCGCTCATCGTAGCCTTTGCAGCTGTTGCACAGCCCAGCAACAGACCGGCACTTCCTGTAATCCCGCAGGACCCAGCCGTAAGAACCGGCCAGTTGGAGAATGGTATGAAGTACTACCTTCGTCACAACGACAAACAAAAGGGTCTTGCTGATTTCTACATCATTCACAATGTCGGCGCTATTCAGGAGGAGGACAACCAGCAGGGTTTGGCTCACTTCCTTGAGCATATGGCATTTAACGGCACTAAGAACCTCCCTGGTAAGATGCTTATCGAGTATCTTGAGAAGGTTGGTGTTAAATTTGGTGCAAACCTCAATGCAGGTACATCGTGGGACTACACTCAGTACCTTATGAAGGATGTTCCTGTAACTCGTCAGGGTGTAATTGACACAGCTATGTTGGTACTCCACGACTGGTCACACTTTATCACTCTCGATCACAGCGAGATTGACAAGGAGCGTGGCGTTATTCAGGAGGAGCTTCGTACTCGAGATGGCGCTTCTTGGCGTTCTACAATCAACTTGCTCAAGAACTTATTCAAGGGCACAAAGTATGAGCACCGTAACCTTATCGGTCACCTTGACGGCCTCCAGTCTTTCACATACGATGATATCAAGTCTTTCTACGACAAGTGGTATCGTCCTGACTACCAGGCTGTAGTTGTTGTTGGTGATGTAGATATCGACAAACTTGAGGCTCAGGTTAAATCTCTTATGGCTGACATTGCTGCCCCTGCACCGGATGCTCCAAGCAAGGAGGTTATCTCTGTACCGGACAACAAGGAGCCTATCGTATCTATCTTCGAGGATCCCGAGATGCTTGAGAGTGAGATCGCCCTCTACATCAAGCGTCCTGCTCTCCCATTAGAGTACAACAACACTGTTATTGCCGAGCAATTTTCACTTATCAATGCTTTGGGTGGCACTATGGCAAATACCCGCCTTGCAGAGATCGCTATGAAGCCAAATGCTCCATTCACACAGGCTCATCTGTCAAATGGTAGCGTAGGTATCTGCCCAGGCGTTGACTGCCTCACCCTTGGCGTAACAACTAAAGACAACGGTCTTAACACAGGTTTTGCTGCAGCTTTGACCGAGCTTGAGCGTATCCGCCGTCACGGATTTACTGAGGGTGAGTTGGAGAGAGCAAAGGCTCAGGTATTGCGCCGTGAGGAGCAGGCTTACAACAATCGCAACGACCGTATGAACGGCCAGTATGTAAACCGCTACCTCGCTGCTTTCCGCAAGAACGCAGCATTCCCTGACGCAGAGTTGGAGTGGAAGATGGATAGCGCTATCATTGCTGAGTTGCCGCTTGAGGCTATCAACAAGACATTTGCTCGCTACATTACAGACCACAACAATGTAGTTATTGCAAACGCTCCTAAGAAGGATGGCGTAACCAACCCAACCGTTGAGGATATCAACGCCGCTTTAGCTGCAGTTAAGTCTGCACAAATCGACCCTTATAAGGACAACACAGTTAAGGTTCCGCTCATTGAGGACTCTAAGGTTTTGAAGGGCTCAAAAGTTAAGAAGGAGTCTGCAAATCAGGCACTTGGAACAACCGAGTGGACCCTCAAGAACGGCATCAAGGTTGTCGTTAAGCCTACAACTTTCAAGGCTGATGAGGTACAAATTCAGATGGCTGCACAGGCCGGTATATCTGCTCTCAGCAACGAGGATTACAATACAGGTAAATATATGAGCTTAGTAACAAGCCAGATGGGTCTTTCTAAATTCTCTGGCACCGAGCTTCGTAAGCAGCTCTCAGGCAAGAGCGCTACAACTGCCGTATCACCTGACGACTATGTTACCCGCGTTATCGGTAATGGCTCACCTAAGGATATGGAGACCATACTCCAATTGCTCTACTTGCGTTTTACCGAGCCTCGTTTCAATGTTGACGACTTCAACACTATCTTGGGCCAGTATATCAGCTATGTAGAAAACCTCAAGTCTAACCCTGATTTCAAGGCTTCTGCCGAGCAGCTCAAATCACTCTATAACGACAACCCACGCCGCCAGCAGCTCTCTACAGAGGTACTCAACTCTATTAAGTTCGAGCGCCTTGAGCCTATCTATCGTCAGCTTTTGGCTAATGCAGCAGACTTTACCGTATATATCGTAGGTAATGTTGACCTTCAGACAATCAAGCCATTGGTTGAAAAGTATATCGGCTCACTTCCTACCAGCAAGAAGCTCACTAAGCGTGTTGACGACGGTGTTCGCTTTGCCAAGAACGAGGTTATCAATGACTTTACCCACACAATGCAACAGCCTAAGGTTAGCGTATGTCGCATTTACACTGGCGACATCGAGTACAACCTCGAGAACGCTCTTACAATGAACTTCTTGAAGGACATTCTCCGTTCACGCTACACTACATCTATCCGCGAGGAGAAGGGTGGTACCTATGGCGTAGGCGTAGGTGGTTCACTTGTAGCTCACTACTTACCACAGTATCAGTTGGCCATTCAGTTCGATACTAATGAGAAGATGGCTGACGAGTTGAGTGAGATTGTTGTTGCTGAGATTAAGGAGCTTGCTAAGAATGGCCCTAAGAGCGAGGATTTGGAGAAGGTACGCGAGTATCTTGTTAAGGAGTGGAACAACCGCCTGATCCAAAATGGCGCTTGGATGAGCTATATTCGCAACTACTACACCTATGGCAAGGATATGGATTATCTTGCCAACTATGAGCGTATTGTTAAAGAGATGACAGGCGAGAAGATTGCTGCGATGGCTGCTAAAATTCTGGCTGACAACAATATGACCTATGTTGTAATGCGCCCTGCAAAATAGTTCTACACACTATCCAACAGTAGAGGTGGCACTTTGTGCTACCTCTTTTTGTTTGTTATAAAAAAGGAGTTAATGTTAACAAATAGTTAAAGATTATAACTTTTTTTGTTGTTTACAAAATTATAAGTAACTTTGTTCGCTTTATGCGCGTGTACGCACGAGACTTTTTAAGTAGAAACGCTTAAACAAACATTTATAAACACATTAACTAAAACAAAAAGAGTATGAAAAGTATTTTTCGTTCGTTCCTGTTTTCAGCTGTAATGCTGATTGCGGGTGTTGCAGTTTCGTGTACCGAGAGTAAGGAGCCTGGACAATTTCAGGGCATCCCTACGATCTCTGTCACTCCTGCATCTGTTTCAGTTCCTTTGGCTGGTGGCACTACCGACGCGGTAGTTGTTAACACTCCGGCTGCTTGGACTGTTACTATCGACACCGATGGCGTTGTTGCAAGCGCTTACTCGGGTTTTGGCGAGGGTGCTGTAGTATTTGAGGTACCAGAGGCTCAGACTATGCGCACAATTAAGGTTACCTTCACCGCTACCGGTTATGTTAGCGGCTACCCTATCACTAAGAAGGCAAGCCTTGCAATCTCGCAGACCGACACCGACATCCCTACTGTTGATGGTGCTTTTGTTTACTACGACAACTGCGGTGCTGCTGTATCAAAGGTTAACGATAAGTGGCCTTTCGTAACTGACTACGATGGTTGGGCTCCAACCGGTGGTGAGGGTTTTGATCAGAGCGGCGTAACCTACACAGGTACGAACGCATCTGTTCGTAACTCTGGTAAAACTTGGGCTCCAGTAGGCGCAACTTACGCTACTGACGCACCTTACGCTTACCTTCAGGCAAAGACCGATACAGAGTTCTTTATCAACAACATTAAGATTAAGAACGGCGTAAAGAATTACACTTTCTCATTCACCGCACACAACCAGTATGCAAACCTGATTGCGTCACCTTACACTCCAGCTCCAATTGCTCCTCTTAAGTCTGGTGAAAATCTTACTGTAGAGGTCAGTGTAGATGGCACAAACTTCGGTACTGTTGCCTTCACAACTATGCCAGATGGTAACTG
>JAFNYE010000073.1 GCA_017383345.1 Alistipes sp.
ATATGGCAAGTTGCGCAGTTATACTGCTTAAACAACTCATATCCTTCAAGTTCCTGAGCATTGATTGCCTGACTATCGCCACGCAGATATTTATCAAAGCGAGAGTTAGGGGTAATAAGCGTCATCTCGAAATGAGCAATAGCATTGGTTATATTCTTCTCACGCCAACCATCAGGATATACCTGCTTGAAGGCCTTAGTGAGCGCCTTATCCTTTGCCAACTTAGCAACAATCTGGTCAAATGACTCTGAAGCCATCTCTACAGGATTGAGCGGTGGGCCTGCAGCCTGATCTGCCAGAGTTACAGCACGGCCATCCCAGAACTGCACAAAATTATAGACCGCATTATAGACCGTTGGAGCATTGACACCACCGAACTGTCCGCCTACACCCTCTGAATACTGCTTGTTATCCACGCCCGCAGTATTAAGGCCGTGACAAGAGGCGCAAGAGATAGTGTTATCAACCGACAGACGGGTATCGTGGTAGAGAATACGACCCAACTCAACCTTACGCATATCGGCCTGATGTGTAAGTGCGATAGGTCGCACAGCCTCGCCGCTCATATCGCCCTCAAGGCCGTCGTTATAGTACGCTGCACGATAGTTTCGAGCCCAATCGACCACAATGTCACGCTTTGCATCGGTGCTTTGGCTACCCCAATGAACAAGGTAGTACTTTGCCATAGGCATACTCTTGTCCATCATAACCTTCTCCACCTTAGCCAAATCGACAGGCGAGTAAGGCACTACAGCCGCCCCTTGAGCCAATGTCTCCATCATCGGCGCAATATCAAAGAGGCGATAACCCTCGCTGCTATCCTTCTTAACCACATCGCCGATAATCGGGAACTCGGCATAGAAAGGCAACTGAGGCTCAACACTATGGCAGCTCAAACATCCGCCACTCTCAAATATAGCCGCAACACGCTCATCTGTCGGTAAATCGGCAGAAGGCGCGCTACAAGCAACGCGATAGGCTACAGCCATAATCGCAACAATCGCCAAAGCGACATAGAACAACTTCTTAATCATAATCATTAAGTTTTAGGTTACTATTTATTATATGTATGTACACTCGTCTTAGCCGTAGGCAAGTAGTTAACACCATACCAGCACATCTGCAACGACAAAAAGGCAACAACCAAAACAGCGCATATCGTCTTACGACTCTTAGCATTCAACCGATAGAGATGAATGGCCAAAAGGTACAAAAACCAAGTTGCTGCCGCCCAACTCTCCTTAGCATCCCAACTCCAATACTCACCCCACGCCTGCTTTGCCCACAGCGCACCTGTAAGCATACCTACGGTAAAGAATGCTATACCACCATAGAGCAGTCGCTCAACCGCCCTATCCATATCGCTATGCGCAACAACACCATAAACAGCAAGCATCGTAGCACAACCCAAAAGGGCGTATGAGAACATATATATCGACACATGGGGCACAAACCACGCGCTCTGCAATGCCGGCATAAGGGTCGCATCGTGAATTTCGGGCTTTAAGATATTGACCACCATAAAGACCGTGGATAGCATTGTCGCAAAGGATGGTATCCACCTATAGTTCCAGCGCTGAAATGTAAATGCTCCTGACACCAACAAACAGAATGAGTACCACAAACGGGTCTCGCCCATAGTACGCATAGGAGGTCGCTCCAAACCAATCCACAGCAGCACTATAAAGAGCCCCATAACAGCGGTAGCAAGCCACAAAGCAACCGTAGCCATACGCCTTGTGCGCTCCCGAGTTGCTGCAACAGCACCCACAAGCGCTACCAAAGCCGTAACTGAGGCAAAATATGGAAATTCAGACCAACCTATCATCGCTTAGGGCCTCGTAAAAACATTAATACCGCGCTCACTATAAGCATCACTACACCCGCAACCATAACTCCGCGCCACGGCTGACGAACAATCTGCAACACACACGGGCGAGCCTTATCTGCCATATCAAAACTGACAAGATATATATCCTCGCCATAACTTACAGAGTATGGCTCATTAACTCTCAAAACAACACTCTTGTCCGCTACCACCACATCGGCACGATACTCCGACGGAGTACCGTTGTCGTAGTAGTCAACCTTATAGTTGCTAAGAGTTATATCGTAGTCCAAATATCGTTTATGGCCCGCAACATCTACCGCCTCACACACGGCCTCAGCGCCCACCTTCATCCTCAGCACAGCGCTATCAGGCGCACCCCACACTCCGGCAGAGAGAGCAAGTAACAATCCCAAGTGCGAAAAGAGAAAGAGCCACCTGACTCCACCGCCATTACGCCAACCGCGAAGGGTAACCATAGCGACCTGCGTCATCACAAAAAGCAGAGCCACAACAAAGGTAAAATTTGTAGTTGCCGGTTTAGCCTGCAACCCCGCCCAAATGGTCAACGCAACCGATATGACCAACGAAAATATAGTCGCCTGACTACTGAGCAGATAACGGGCAACAACTACACTCTGACGACGGCGATAGAGCTCGACTATCATAACGAGCCACAGCGCCATAAGTATAACATTGACAGGGAAAGCGAAAATCTCAAGATTTAGTTCGCCTACAACCAACCCAGCCACGACAACAGCCACAGCAAGCAAAAGCGAGGTCAATGTGTATCGACTAACCGAAATCTTCATAAGTTGGGGTTGTACTCCAAGAGCAAAAAAAGGTTTTGCTCCGAATTATGAAGTAAAGATAGTGTAAATATCGGAAATATACAACAGTATGCCTAAAAAATTAGCATAATCCACGATGCCAAAGCTGCGCGGAGAGTTCTAAGAGCAAGAGTAAGGTGATTTTCGACCGTCTTTTTGGAGATATTGAGGGTTGTGGCGATAGTTTGGTTATCCATACCCATATATCTACTCAGTTCAAAGACGCGGCGACGCTGCTCAGGCATACGACAGACAACGAGTCGGATAAGCAGTTCCTTCTCGCGAGCATAGTACTCCTCCTCCATAGAGTCGGAGCTTGGCAAAGATGCCTGTTCCTCGGCATAAGGCGAGATACGACCCGTACGGCGCAAGGCGTTAAGTGCAGCATTACGACTCATAACATATATATAGTTACCAAACGAGCGCACCTCGACGCCAAAAATTTCGCGGCGCTCCCACACCTTGACAAATATATCCTGTGCCACATCCTCAGCCAAAGCGTCAGACTTAACCAAGCGACGCACAAATTCGCACACACGCGGGTAGTAATGCTCAAATACAGCACGGAAAGCGCTCTGATCGCCTTCAGAGAGCCTTTTGATTACAGAAACATCAATATCCAATGCCATAACGCCGCTATTTTACACAAATATACAAATTATATTTGAATATTCCGTAATATCATACAAATTTATTGTTTACCAATATACTCTACACTATGACACAAAAAGTGGGGTTAACCCCTAAAAGCCAACCCCACTCTATAGTATTATAATATTTTACTTACTTTTAGGCTTGCCGAGCATACAAACGATAGTCGAGATTGTACCACCGATAGGAGCCCACCAGGTCCAGGCGATATATTGACCACCAAAGAGTTGTTTCTGGAACATCAATGGTATAATAATCAACGCTCCCACAACAATAGCAGCAACAACACTCACCGTATTTCCACGCTTAGTAAATATTGCAGTCAAGAATACACCAATCATACCTGCATAAGCGAAGCACATCACGCCTGTAGCAAAGTCCACAAGGTTCAAACCACTCGCCTCCTGCATTACAGCTGTCACAATAGCAAAGCCTGTGAGGAGCATACCCATCAAAAATACCATCTTACGAGAAGACGAGAGTTGCTCTGCATCGCCCTTAACAGCCTTACCCAAATCAGCACGGATAGGCAGGTAGAGGTCAGTCACAAAGCTTGACGCCATAGCGTTAATAGCAGAGTTGAATGACGACAAAGCTGCTGCAAGCAGACCAGTAATCATCAAACCACGCACACCCGCAGGGATATGGTTCTTGATATACTGCGGGAAGATATCGCGCGCATCAGCAAAGAACTGCGACGCCTCACCCGAAGCCAAGAACTCGCTCTTATACTTAACGAACAACAGCGAACCGATAAGCAGGAATACCAGCACGATAGGCAACGATATCATCTGCGACCAGACAAGCGACATAGAGGCCTGCTTAACATCGCGACACGCCAACTGACGCTGCACAAACTCGTGGTCGGTAGTATATTGGCACACCTTGAAGAATGCCACGCCAATCATACCACCCAAAACGGTGTAAGGCGAAGCCCAGTTAATCGAGAAGTCAAACATCTTGAGCTTGCTGCCCTCCTGCCAACCAACAATAGCACCATCTGCACCTACGCCACCCGCATTTGCACCAGGGACTTTAGTCATACCGCCATCGGTAAGCATTGCCCACAACTCTGAGAACGGCATATCTATCGAGCAGAATACCATAATCAGCGCCACAACACCCGTACCGACAAGCAAGAGAGTCTGGAAAGTATCAATATAGAGCAGACCCTTGATACCACCCATCATCGTGTAGATGGTAGAGACCAAGCCGAGCAGAATAATCGAATAGACCATAAAGTCAAACTTGATACCGCCAAAAACGATAACCGAGATAGCAATAGCAGCGATGAAGAGGCGTGAGCCCGAGGTAAAGAGCTGACCCAAAAGGAACATTGCACTATTTACACGCTTAGACTTCTCACCAAAGCGATCACCGATATATCCGTAGATGGTAATAGTGTTGGCTTTGTAGAGCTTAGGCATAATAAGCGCCGCCACAAGCATACCGCCGAAAATAGAGCCGATAAGGTTGAGAACATAGGTCAGGTCGGTATTGAAACCAAGCTCAGGAGAGCCGACAAATGTACCTGCCGAGATTGTTGTTCCCGTAGCCGCAATAGCCACAATCCAACCCGGCATAGAGCGACCGGCAACGAAGTAGTCCTCAACATCCTTATTCTTTCGGGAGAAGAGGTAGCCAATAGTCATCAGAATACCCAAAAAGAGGGCAACGATTAACCAATCAATTATAGTCATAGTGTTTAGGTTAGGTGTTGATTATGATTACTGCTTCTCGTAACCCTTAATTTTCACAAATGGAAGGTTCTTCTCTGCCCACTCAGCAACCTCAAAGAAACGGTCGCAACACATAGCATCGCAACCCAAAGCTGCGCCGAGGAAGAAATCCTCCTTATTATTACCTGGCCAGAGAGACACAATCATACCGAGCTTATGACCCAAACGGATAGTGCTGCGGGTAGTACCGTCCATCTTACAACCTACGCGCATAATACCCATATTGTAGGCCTCCATAAGAATTTCAGGTGATGCAGGCTTGCTCTTGAGCAACATCATCTCAGCCTCAGGGTGCAAACGCTTCATAATCTTCAACGCACGCTTGTCAAAAGAGGTAAACAGGTAGAGAGATGACTCGTGCTTTGTAGGCATAGTCATATTCCACAACTTATCACACAACTCCTCAAGCTTTGCCTCAGTATAGAGCTCAGGGATTGTCTTAATCTCCCACTCAATGTACATATTTGGCTTACCGGCAAGGAAGTCTGCAAGCTCCTGACAAAGTGCAAGCGGATTGCCGGCCTTAGTCTTTATCTTAAGACACTCCTTAGTTGTCAAATCCTCAGTCTGCAAATCTACGCCACAAGTACGGTAGAGAGACTCATCGTGGCTAAGAATAAGGTCGCCGGAGCCGGTCATACGAACATCTGTCTCAAAACCGCGAGCACCACGAGCATAAGCCTCCTTGAAGGCCTTCATTGTGTTCTCATCGTACTCAAAACGGCTACCGCGGTGAGCAAAGAACTGAACGGTTGGATAATCCTCAACTTTTGTCTGAGCCTGTGCAAAATCAACAGAGCAAAGAAGTGCTGCAGCAAAAGCCGCAATCATAATAATTCTGCTTTTCATTTTATTATCTTTTAAGGTTAATACTTTTTTCCAAAGTCAAAGATAACTCTTTTTATTGGATTTGCGAAATATGATTTAACATTTTTGACCAACCCCGCTCTTTATTTATGAAATATTAATAAATTTGCACTATGAAAAAGATTTTTGCAACACTAATAGCCCTTGCCACTATCGGCACCGCCGCTGCTCAAGGTTTAGCAGCCGTATCAGGACTCCCCGTACCCAAAAAGAGCGCAGATGCTATCGTTGGCGCACTTGTAACATTCACATCCGAGTGGGATAAAGACCTTAAGTACCAACGCGCAGTCGATAAAGAGGGCTTCCGCGTAGTGCTGCCTCAAGGCGGATATCTGCTCACAATCGAAGCACAAGGCTACGAAACCTACAAAATGGAGATCGAGGTTGACCAACCAAATATCGACCTCGACCTAATCACAATGCTCACAAACGAACAAGCCGCAGCCCGCGACGAAAAACGCAAAAAACGCGCAAACAGATTTTAGGCAGTAGCACACTCACGGCTACGCAGTACTGCCCGCTGTTTAAGCTACGCAGTACCGCAGCTTTTTGTAAAAAGCCGCCCCAAAAACTTTCAAAAGAAAAAAACGATCGTTCGACCCGCCATGGGAAGAACGATCGTTTCTTATTGAGCGGCGCTCGTCAATTGAGTTCCGCTAAGTCATACGGTGTCGTCTGATAGACGAAATAGTTCAAC
>JAFNYE010000074.1 GCA_017383345.1 Alistipes sp.
AACGCTCGGCGAAATTGAACACGATGGGCTGTACTAAGCGTACTGCCCATTGTGGGCATATTTTGTTAGAGGAAGTAGTTGTGCTGTTTTTGCGACAAAATATCACGGCAAATGCCTACTCCTGCAACATCTGCCAAAGTCTATCTTTTAACTTTTGAATGTTATATCCTGCAACTGACGAGATAAAGATTGTCTCAATACCCTCTGGTAGTTCAGGCTTCATCTGCTCTATCAGCTCCTCGTCAAGCATATCGCACTTTGTGATAGCAAGGAGACGCTGTTTATCAAGCAGTTCAGGGTTATACTGCGCAAGCTCGCCCAAAAGGACTTTATAATCTTCGGCAATATTATCGCTATCAGCAGCCACCATAAAGAGCAGTGTTGAGTTACGCTCAATATGGCGCAAAAAGCGAGTGCCAATACCTTTACCCTCGTGTGCGCCCTCAATAATACCAGGAATATCAGCCATAACAAAAGAGTGGCCGTCACGCACCTCTACGATACCCAAATTTGGCTCAAGAGTAGTAAATGCATAGTTGGCAATCTTTGGCTTTGCTGCCGACACAACGGAGAGCAGAGTACTCTTACCCGCATTGGGGAAGCCCACAAGACCGACATCGGCAAGCACCTTCAACTCAAGGATAAATGCACCCTCGTCGCCCTCCTCGCCCGGTTGAGCATAACGGGGTGCCTGATTGGTAGCGGTCTTAAAGTGCCAGTTACCAAGGCCACCGCGACCACCTTTGAGCAGAACCAACTCCTCGCCGTCTTCAGTAACCTCGCCGACATATTGAAGTTCAGTCTCACCATCCTCGGTCTCGACAACGCGGCGTGCAACAGTACCAAGTGGTACGGGGATAACAATATCCTTTGCATCTTTACCACTTGAGCGAGCACCCGAGCCACACATACCATCCTCTGCAAATTGGTGGCGCTGATACTTAAGGTGTATAAGCGTCCAATATTGGCTATCGCCCTTGAGGATAATGCTGCCGCCCTTACCGCCATCGCCACCGTCGGGACCACCGAAGGCAACGAACTTTTCACGACGGAAGTGCGCCGAGCCTGCACCGCCGTGACCTGAGCGGGCAAATATCTTTACATAATCAACAAAATTTGATCCTGCCATAATTACATTCTTTCAGGCACCTCGATACCGAGCAACGCCATAGATTTCTTAATAATACGGGCCACCTGACCTGCGAGCTGCAGACGGAAAAGTTTTGTTGTCTGGCACTCCTCGCGAAGGATTGAGTGGTCGTGATAGTAGCCGTTAAATAGCTTACACAACTCGTATGCATAGGCTGCAATAACCGATGGAGCGAAGTTCTCGGCTGCGGTAGCAACGGTTTGAGGATACTCAGCAAGAGTCTTGATAATCTCAATTTCCTCAGGCAGCAACGCTACATTCTCGATATATGTTGCATAGTCAATATTCTGCTCCTGAGCCTTACGCAAGATAGAGCTGATACGAGCGTGTGTGTACTGAATAAACGGACCTGTGTTACCGTTGAAGTCAATACTCTCGCGTGGGTCAAAGAGCATAGTCTTCTTAGGGTCAACCTTAAGAATAAAGTACTTGAGCGCACCCAAACCAATCATTGAGCAAATCTGGTTAGCCTCCTGCTCGCTGCAACCATCGAGCTTACCCAACTCTGCAGACATCTCGCGTGCGGTAGCAACCATCTTCTCTACAAGGTCATCAGCATCAACAACCGTACCCTCGCGAGACTTCATCTTACCCTCCGGAAGCTCAACCATTCCGTAAGATAGGTGGTAAATATCGTCGCTCCACTCATAACCCAACTTCTTAAGCACAAGTTTCAATACCTGGAAGTGATAGTTCTGCTCGTTACCCACAACATAGGTTATACCATCGAGATTATTCTGCTCAAAACGCTGTAGTGCTGTTCCCAAATCCTGAGTCATATATACCGATGTTCCATCGCCACGAAGGAGCAACTTCTGATCAAGGCCGTCGGCTGTAAGGTCAATCCAAACAGAGCCATCCTCCTTGCGGAAGAAGATACCCTTCTCCAGACCATCTGAGACAATGCTCTTACCCAAAAGGTAGGTCTGACTCTCGTAATATACCTTATCAAAATCTACGCCCAAAGTCTTGTAAGTCACATCAAAGCCTTCATATACCCAGCCGTTCATCATCTCCCACAAAGCGCGCACATCGGCATCCTTTGCCTCCCACTTGCGGAGCATATCCTGAGCCTCAAGCAAGATTGGAGCAGACTTTTTAGCCTCATCCTCACTCATACCGCCCGCTACAAGCTCCTTAATCTCGGCCTTGTAGTGCTTGTCAAACTCAACATAATAGTCGCCAACCAAGTGGTCACCCTTTATACCTGTGCTCTGAGGAGTAGCGCCATTACCATAACGCTTCCACGCAACCATAGACTTGCAAATATGGATACCACGGTCGTTAACAAGGTTAGCCTTGATAACATTGTTACCATTAGCCTTCAAAATCTGAGAAACAGAATAACCGAGAAGATTATTGCGGATGTGACCCAAGTGAAGCGGCTTATTGGTATTAGGCGATGAATACTCAACCATAATAGTGCGACCATTTGACGGTGCCTGACCGTAGTCGGTTGCAGCCATAACCTGATCAAAACTACCCTTCCAGAAATCAACACTCAAAGAGATGTTCAAAAAGCCCTTAATAACATTGTAAGCGCCAATCTCACTGCACTTTTCCACCAAAAGCTGACCAATCTCGTTAGCTGTAGCCTCCGGGGACTTACGAGAGAGTTTAAGCAGAGGGAAAGTAACCAAAGTGTAATCGCCCTCAAACTCCTTACGGGTTTTCTGTATTTGAATTTGTTCAGGAGCTACGCTACCATAAAGTTCAGACGCAACTGTAAGCGCCAAATCTGCAATGTATTGATCAATAGTCATATCGCTAAATAATTTTTTGCAAAGATAATAATTTTTCTACTTTTTAAGGCCTTTATATAGTATAAAAACCAAAGCAACAGCAACAATAGCCATTATTGTGTAGCCAATTTCGTGGCTGTATGTAGTTACGGTCTCAATGAGTTGTTCCTCAGGCACAACCGACTCAAGATAGTAACCCAATGCCGCAAGTACGCAGTTCCAAAGGCCGGCACCAATAGAGGTATAGAGCGCAAACTTTGCTATATTCATCTTAGCAAGGCCTGCGGGTATAGAGATAAGTTGTCTAACGGCAGGCACTAAACGACCCACAAGTGTTGCAACAGCGCCATAGCGGACAAAAAATTGTTCAGCCTTGACAACCTTTGACTCGTCCAATAGGCACATATGCCCCAATCGGCTGTTTGCAAATCTATAGACAATAGGCTTACCGAGCCAAAGCGCCAAACCGTAGTTCACAAATGCGCCAATCAAAGCGCCCAGAGTTGCAAAAAAGACAACCAACCAAATATTCATCTCGCCCGTTGCTGCAGCCATATAGGCAGCAGGAGGTACAACGACCTCACTTGGGAATGGAATAAAAGAACTCTCTATGGCCATCAATAACATAATGGTCCAATAGTTCAAATTTTCAAGACACCACGCTATAAAACCTAATGATTCCATACACATCTTTTATTTTCGCCTGCAAAGGTAGTGATTATTTCGATAAATTCATTAACTTTGTTCTATGAACAAAAATAATAATACCCAAAGACTACTCTCGCTTGATGCTCTGCGAGGATTTGATATGCTCTTCATTATGGGCTTGGCCGGTCTGATTGTAAACCTTGCTGCCCTTGCGCCAGATTGTGCTGTGGCAAATTGGTTTGCTCTGCAGATGAAACATGTTACTTGGGACGGTTTCGCCCACCACGATACCATTTTCCCACTATTTCTCTTTATTGCGGGTGTGAGTTTTCCGTTCTCGCTAAGCAAACAGCGTGATAGAGGATTAAGCAACAAAGATATTGTCATCAAAATTCTCAAGCGCGCAGCTATACTAATCCTCCTTGGAGTGCTATACAACGGTTTTTTCAAGATGCAGTTTGACACACTGCGCCTCCCGAGTGTGCTCGGCCGAATAGGTATCGCGTGGGCAGGAGCAGCGCTTATGACACTCTACCTTAAGCCTAAAGTAAGAGCGATAATTTGTGGTCTAATTTTAGTGGGATATGCCCTATTGCTAACCATTCCTGCACCCGATGCAATCGGGATAGATGCGTGGACAAAAGAGGGTAATATTGTCGGATATATAGACCGTATGATAATGCCAAACCATATTCTCAAAAGAGGCATTATGGACCCTGAGGGGCTGTTGAGTAATTTACCTGCAATAGTAACGGCTATGCTCGGAGTCTTTGCGGGAGAGTATCTGCTTGGAAGTACACACTCAGGCAAACGCAAAGCTGCAACATTGGCTCTCTGCGCCATAGGTTTATTAGGAGCAGCGCTTTTGTGGAATACACTACAACCTATCAATAAAAACTTGTGGTCAAGTGCATTTGTACTTGCTGCAGGAGCCTATTCGGTGGGTATGTTAGCGCTGTTCTACTACATTATAGATGTGTTGGGTCACAATCGCTGGTGCTACTTTTTCAGGGTTGTGGGAGTCAACTCTATAACTATTTACCTTGCGCAAAGATTTATCAAATTTGGGGATATTTCGCGCTATTTCTTCGGTGGTCTTACCGAACATCTTCCCGAAGGTTGGGGCGCAGTACTAATCTCAGTCGGATATATCGCAGTCTGCTGGCTACTCCTATACTTCCTTGACCGCAAAGGAGTCTATCTGAAGGTATAAAAATAGCGCTCCAAAAGAGCGCTATTAAGATAAATTGCGGAGCTACACTCCTCAAAACCTAAATTCTAAAAAGCGGACACGGCACGCACATAGTAGTCGTTGAGTTTATCGGCGAGGTCGAGGTCGCGGTCCCCGCCATACATATTGACACCCCACGCACAATCCTCACAATATTGTGCATTACATTCCGTTGACGACCAATACACTTCCCTCGTGCCACGATTAAATAGTTTTTCACCACCTTTTGAGGGTAATGTGCGATTGACTGCGTCTTGGACAGCATTGTAGAGCGTGAACTTCGTCAACTCCTCAATTGACGGCAGATACCAACCTTCGCCCAAATCGGCACACCACTTGAAGGCAGGGTACTTTTCTTGCCAATTAGCAATAGCTTTAACCTTTGCCATATTGTAAGCACCATCGGTCTTACTATCAGCGCCAATAAGGCGTTTCTGTTCCGCTTCGTCTGATGTCCACCCTTCTCTTGATTGCGTCATACTCACAATTTTACCGTGCTGACCGTCGGCTGAGACCTCAAAGACCACGCCCTCTTTGCCGTTTTCATTGTAGTAGTCACCGACCTGGTATATTTTGGATGGAGTAGGCTGCTTAATTGACTGAGCAACAGGAGCTACGCCAACAAGTGTCGAAACGACAGAAACCAACTCAGTAAATCGAGTTTTGAAATCAGGATAAGCCTCAATCCAATGTCGGTTG
>JAFNYE010000075.1 GCA_017383345.1 Alistipes sp.
CGCATCACCTCTTCCAACGAGGTAAATACCGAGAAGGACCTGGTACTCATCCGCCCTACAATGTTGCCAGCCGAGATATTCTTTGAGGCAAACAAAGAGGAGACCGTTAAGTGGGTAGCATCTGCACCTTATCAGTACACTCGCGAGATTACAGTATCAGTTCCGTTTGAGAACCCTGATGACTGTACCTTCACTTTCGACACCTCAAACGAGGTGCTCCAGAGCTTTGGCAAGTATCTTAACCTCGCTCCAGCAGACTGCTATAGCATCGAGGGTGAGCCAACTCTTGTTGCCGGCAAGTCAGAGGTTAAATTGACCCTCAATATCGACTTGAGCAAGTTGCCAACCAACACTTACCGTTGTTCACTTCCTTTGGTTCTGAGCAGCAACTCTCACAATTATGCTATCAATAACGAGCACCGTTATCTGCTCGTTCACTTGCAGCAGGATGAGGTTGTAACATCGGTAGTTGATCCGGGCAATCGCACCAACATCTGGTCGCTCAATGAGTGTAACTCTTGCCAGAGTACCGGTACTGAATACTATATGAATATGATTGACGGCGACACCTCAACTTATTGGCACTCAGCTTGGAAGGCTGGTAACTGCATTAACGACAAGACCACCTGCTCTGAGGAGGATCCGTTTATCGTTGCTTGGAATATGGGCGCTGTTCACAACCTTGTAGGTGTTGAGCTTACCCGCCGTAACTATCAGGACTATATCATCGGCCATATCGATGTATCGTTTGACGGTTACGATTGGATTAAGGTTGTAGATTTCGACCACCATGCAGAGTGTGGCGGTGTTGCATCTGCTGTAGGCCCATACTACTATGACTTCAGTGGCGACGCGGCTGTTCAGTACATCCGCATCTGTGTAACCAAGTGCTATCGTGGTGCAAATGTGGCTCACAACGCAAATATTGCCGAGCTAAATGTTTACGAGGTTAAGTTAGCCGAGTAATTGTTTTACCATTATCGGGTGGCGCAGCCCAAAACTGTGCCACCCATTTTCCCTTATGAAAAAAATACTTATAGTTCTCTTAATGCTTTGCACCCTCTCAATTGGGGGATGCGATGAGAAGAACATTGACTTTATAAAGCCAACTCCTGACAAGGAGAAGCCTACTCAGAAGCCAGAGGAGGACAAAGAGGACAATAAAGAGGATGAGCCAAACAACGGCGAATGGGATCCTGACAACAAACCTGAGGGCGAGCAACTCAATGGCACAACCATTGACCCAAAGAACACGCATTATGGTCTTGTAACAGATGCCACCTCGGGTGCTGGTATTGCAGGCGTAGTTGTTAGCGACGGCTTCACCTGCGTACAAACCGATAGCAACGGCGTGTATCAGCTCGCTCGTCACGAGAAGTGTGAGGTTATCAACATATCCATTCCTGCAGAGTACGAAATTCCTGTAGGCACAGACAATCTGCCTGCCCATTATCACCTCTTTACAGCGTCGGCGACTGCGAAAATGCGTCACGACTTCACCCTCAAACCACTTGCAGGAGGTAAAGAGACTCGTTTTACAATGCTTGCGTTGGGCGATATTCAGTGTCACGATATGCGCGACACAGAGCGCTTTAACGACGAGACAATGGTCGATATTGTCAACCTTGTTCCTACTTTGGAAAATGCGTATGCAATAAGCTTGGGAGATGTTACAAACAAGAACAACTCTGCTATCTGGGCTAAGGAGAAGCAGATTATGTCGCGCCGTAATATCACCTTCTTCAACTGTATGGGTAACCACGACCACCTCAATGAGTTGACACCAAACGATCATAGCAACACAACTTCATATTGGAAGAGTGTCGAGAACTTCCATAAGTATTTCGGTCCGCAAAACTACTCATTCGATCGTGGCGATGTTCACTTTGTAGTGATGGACAACGCTTTGCACGGCGAGCGTCCAAATGATGGTGGCGACTACGAGTACGCAACCGGCATCTACGACTGGGGCTACAAGTGGTTCTTGCAGGATATGTCGTTTGTACCAAAGAGCAAGGCGGTTGTATTCATCTGCCACATTCCGTTCCGCGATGGTAGTGGTAACAACCACCCTAACTCGCGCTATCGCCAGAATATCCTCAACAAACTCTCAGAGTATCGCGAGGCTCATATCTGGGTTGGACACTCACACCATACCCAAAAGTACATCCACACAGTCAATGGCAAGCGTATTGTAGAGCATGTTCACGCAGCCGTTCACGGTAATATGTGGCACAGCTCATTCGGTCTTGACGGCTCGCCTAACGGCTATGGAGTATGGGTATTTGGAGGTCCATCGGTAGTTGACAACTACTACAAGTCTGTAGGTTATGACAGAGACTACCAAATGCGTGTTTACAATGGTTCACAGCGCTTTTATGACCCACGCCTCAATGTCAGCCAGAAAGCTCGTAAAAACTATCACTCATCATATTCGTGGAACAAGATTGGCTACATATACGCTTGTATCTGGGATATTGAACATAACGAGTGGGAGGTATCTCTTTGGCAAAATGGCCAGAAGGTTTGCAATATGACTAAAATGAACAACGCCTACGACTGGTATATTAATTACTGGTGGGGCGAAGTGTGGGGCTCGGAAGATTACGCTAAAAACAACAAGGCTCGCCACCTCTATGAAGCAAAGTTGGCAGACCCTACTGCACCGTTTGAGGTACGAGCAGTTGACAAGCGCGGCATACGCGGTCCATTTATATGCAACCATTACACTACTGATTATGAAGGCATCATCGGTGACTTCGATGTGTGGTATCCAGAAAATCAATAACACTAAAACATAATTAAAGTAATGAGAAAATTGATTATCTTGGCTGCAGCAGCAGCCTTATTCTTCCAGCCGACTACTGCGCAAGAGCAGCAGGTTGAAATTCCAGACTTGTCGGCTTACATTTTGACTCCAAAACCAGCACGCACGCCTCGCATCAATGGTGCAAAGGTTTTCGGTTTGCGTCCTGGCTCAAAGTGTCTCTACAATATCGCAGCAACAGGCGACCGTCCAATGACATTCAGCATTGACAAGCTTCCAAAGGGACTCAAACTCAATGCCGAGACCGGCCAGATTACCGGTTCTGTCAAGAAGGAGGGTACATATCGTATGATGGTAACTGCAACCAACGCTTTGGGCAGCTACACTCGTGAGCTTCGTATCGTTGTTGGCGACAAGCTCGCTCTTACACCTCCAATGGGTTGGAACTCTTGGAACTGCTGGGCTCGCGATGTAACACAGGAGCAGGTGCTCTCATCTGCACGCGCAATGGTTAGCTCAGGTCTTGTAAACCACGGTTGGACATATATCAACATCGACGATGGCTGGCAGGGCAAGCGTGGTGGCAAGTGGAATGCTATCCAGCCTAACGAGAAGTTCCCTGATATGAAAGCCCTAACTCGCGAGGTACACGATATGGGTCTTAAGTTGGGTATCTATTCGGTGCCTTGGGTTGGTACATACGCAGCCCACATTGGTAGCTATTCAGACAATCCTGATGGCGTAAACCAGTGGATTAAGGATGGCCTTCACAACGAGAACTATCGCTACCAGAAGCCTAATGGCGACTATTGGAAAGATCGTAAGGAGTTCTACCTCCACGGCAAGTACTCTTTTGTTGAGGCCGATGTAAAGCAGTGGGAAGAGTGGGAGATTGACTACCTCAAGTACGACTGGAACCCTAACACCCGCTTCCACACAAAGGAGATGTTTGATGCCTTGCGCAAGCTCGACCGCGACATTATTCTCAGCCTCTCAAACAGCGCACCTCTTGCCGATGCACCATTCTTTATGGAGCACTCTGAGTGCTGGCGTACCACAGGCGATATTCGCGACACCTGGAAGAGCATCAGCTCTATCGGTTTCTCACAGGACAAGTGGATTCCTTTCTGCGCTCCAGGTGCTTGGCCTGATGCCGATATGCTCGTTGTAGGTCTGGTAGGATGGGGTCCTAAGCTCCACTACACAAAGCTCACCCCTGATGAGCAGTACACTCACATGAGCCTCTGGGCTCTGTTCGCATCGCCACTTCTTATCGGTTGCGATATGGCGCGATTGGACGACTTTACACTCTCGTTGCTTACAAACGACGAGGTTATTGAGGTCAATCAGGACCCACTCGGCTACCACGCCGTTCCTGTATGGCGCAAGAGTGACAACAGTCAGGTTATCTATGTAAAGCACCTTGAGGATGGCTCGCTCGCTGTAGGTATGTTCAACCGTGGCAACAAGCCTGCAAATATCAGCATCAACCCTCGTATGCTCGGCCTCTATGACGGCAACCGTACCGTTCGTGACCTGTGGCGTCAGAAGGATGTCGGAACACTTACCGACGATCCAGGCAAGGGTCGCTACACCGCTTTGGTACCTGCTCACGGCGTTGTACTTGTAAAGGTTTACCCTGGTAACTCTGATAAGCAATACACCGGCAAGGTTACCTACGCAAAGTAATAAAATACTCAAACATAGATATTAAGACCGCCTAACAGCGGTCTTTTTTTATGCCTGAAAGTCGGCTTTGGGGGAGTAAATATAAAAGATAAGTCCTGAGTGTTGGGCAACAGTCAGGACTCCGATATTAGGTTAGTTAGGTTAATGAGCAGTGGGATAAATCCCACATTTGTAGCACAAAAGTACTATCTTTTTATTAAAGTGCAAACTTTTTGATAAAATCTTTTCAAAAAATGTCACAAAAAGTTAATTTTTGTAACATTTTTGTCCCCTATGAAAATTATTTACTACAAAATTTAATAAAGGAAAAGGTGTGCCAAAATTAGCAACAGATAGAGCGCATAGATTATATTGGCACTGTTCTGCCCCATTCTATCAATAGCAAAAGCAGCCACCATAGTTGCCGGCACAGCAGCCACCGCAACCATTGTAACCCCTCCGCTCGGAAGTGCCACTCCAACAAGAGCAAAGAGCAGCAACCAAGCTGACAGTTGAAGCGTTTTACGAATAGTTACAAGCATAGAGTATTGGTGGTAGAAACTATTGATAACGCCATAAATAAGCACCAATGCTGTCAGCAGTACTAACGCCGCGGTAATGGTCGGAAAACTATCAAACCTCATCATACTGCCACCCATAATGCTATTGACAAAGGCCTGTGGCACATCGGTAATAGCGCCACCTAAGTACCAATGAACATAAGTTGCACCAAGCAGTGGCAAGGCAACACCCGTAAAGGCAATTATAATCTTGCGCAACGAGAGTGGCATAATGAATATAGCGACTAAAAGCACCCCTATCAACACAGCACAGGGTGGGTAGATTATCACCGCAATCCCCAGACACAAAGTTCCTGTAAAGAGGCTCTGCTTGTCGTCAATAGAGACTATCGACTTGAGCATAAACATCTGTCCGAAGGCTACCATTGCCGCAGCAGCCGAGGCTGTGAGCAGATCGGGCGAGAGTAGTATGCCACAGCTTAGAAAGCCAAATATTGAGAGGGGCAGAGTTCCAAAGCCGCCAAGTATGCCCATCTTTACCGCTGTACGGTTAACCACAATACCCGTAGTGAGCATAAGCACACCACTAACCACCCCCTGCCACAAAAGCGGGAGATAGGGGCAGTGCTGCAACTCCACATCAAAGGGGTTGAGATAGAGGCGCACAAAGGTTATGGCTATCGTTACAATAAGCAACAGAGTGGCAAAAACAGATGTTTGGCGTGTTATAGCAAGCATAGTTGTTCTATTTTTTTGTAAAGATACCTCTTTTTTACAAAAAATAGGTATCTTTGTATATATGCTACCAAATTTTTATCAAACTGAGCTTCTTGAGGCGGGCTGTGATGAGGCTGGACGCGGATGTCTTGCCGGCCCAGTCTTTGCGGCGGCAGTAATTCTGCCACCCGACTTTCACCACCCTCTGCTTAACGACTCAAAGCAGATGACCGAGAAAAATCGCAACCTACTACGCGAGATTATATGCAGCGAGGCGATAGCGTGGGCTGTCGAGGCGGTAAATGCCGAGCGTATTGACAAGATAAATATCCTCAACGCCTCGTTTGAGGGAATGACCCTTGCCGCATCAAAGCTCGAGCCAAAGCCACAGTTTTTAGCTATCGATGGCAACCGCTTCCGCACAACACTCGATATACCCTACCAATGTATCGTCAAAGGCGATGGCAAATATGCGGACATAGCGGCAGCGTCGGTATTGGCAAAGACCTTCCGCGATGAATATATGCTCACTATGGCAGAAAAATACCCTGAGTACGGCTGGCAGAAAAATAAGGGTTACCCTACACGCGACCACCGATTGGCTATCGCGCAATATGGACTCTGCCCTCTGCATCGCAAGACTTTCAACCACGGAACCGACCAACTCAACCTTTTTGAGTAGGCAGATTAACACAAACAAAATCACAATATGAGAACAATTAAGCAGACCAAAGAGATTGCCGTTGTAGGCAGCTATGATGTAGTAGTATGCGGTGGTGGCCCTGCGGGCGTATTTGCTGCATTGGCAGCCGCCGAAGTAGGGGCAAAGGTTGCCCTTGTTGAGCAGTACGGCTTCCTCGGCGGAATGGCTACCGCGGGCTTGGTTATGCCCCTGAGTGTCTTTACATACAACAATGAACAGGTCATTGGCGGTCTGCCGTGGAGGTTTATCAAGCGCCTTGAAGCTATGGGTGGCGCCCATATCGAGACCCCGCTTGGTAATGTTGCCTTTGACCCTGAACTATACAAGCTATGTATGCAGCAGATGGTTCTTGAGGCTGGCATTGAGCTTTATATGCACTCCTACCTTTCAGGCGTGGAGATGAATGGCACAAGGGTCGAGGCTGTAATTATCGAGAACAAGAACGGCAGCGAGGCCCTTGAGGCAAAAATATTTGTAGATTGCACCGGCGACGCAGACTTGGCCTATATGGCAGGTGTGGAGATGCAGCCACAAAATGGAGAACCACTACAGCCACTATCGACCTACTTTATCCTGGGAGGCGTTGATACCGCCTCGCCTTTGGTTAACGAGGCCATGCACCACAACAAACAGGGTGTAAACTGCCATTGTCTGCCCATGCGCGAGTACCTGCTTGAAAATGCCGCAAAACTCAACATCCCCGAATTTGGAGGCCCATGGTTCTGCACCACTCTACACGAAGGTTGTGTGGCGGTCAATATGACCCGCACAGCAGGTAATGCCTGTGACAATCGCGACTTTACGGCAGCCGAGTGTCGCCTCAGAGAGGATGTTTTCCGTATGGCGCAGATATTACGCGAAAACTTCAAGGAGTTTGAGAAGTGTTATGTCGCCGCAGTAGCTCCACACGCCGGCATACGCGAAACCCGCCGCATAAAAGGGGCACATACAATGACAGCCGAAGAGTATGTTTCGGGATATAGGTACGAGGATAGTATCTCTCGTGGCGCACACCCTATAGATATACACGCCACAAAGGGCAACAACCAGAATGTCACCTTCTTAGAGCAGGCGGCCTATGTGCCATATCGCGCACTTTTTACCCCAAGTCACCCCAATATTCTTGTGGCTGGACGCGCACTATCGGCCGATCGGAAAGCATTCGCCTCAATGCGCGTGCAAGCGAGCTGTATGGGTACAGGCCAGGCTGCCGGTGTGGCAGCAGCCCTCTGCGCAAAAGAGAACAGCTCTACCGACAGCGTCAATATAAACCGCCTTATTGAAATTCTCCGCAACCTCGGAGCTGCAATTTAAGGAGTGCCGAACAGCCCCTTTTTGAAAAAAGCGGCACCAAAAACTTTTTGAGAAGCTGCGTTTCTCTTCCTATCATTGCGTGTTTAGGATAGCCTAAAGGCTATTACAATAAAAAATAGTCTCTCTTTCGGTCTCAAGCAAGCTTGACCTTAGAGGACTATTTCTTCTTGTACCATCTACGATGGTTTTCTTAAACCCGAGAACAAGCGCTATCTAAAACTATAAAAAAATATTTACATTTCCCCCAAACCCCCTTTTGGAAAAAGGGGGCTTAGTCGCTTCGCTCCGGGTGCGCGAACAAAGGGTGTGCGAGGCTGACGCACCAATACCGCTTTTGAGTACAATAAGGAATTTAGAGAAGTTAGGGAAATTAGTGATTTTATGTCATATCCCTAAACTCATTAAATTCCTTAAACTCACTAAACTCCCTACTTTGACCTTCCCAAACCGCACAGTCTTTATTCACGCACCATTTTAGCGTCAGAGTGGGGGATTTACAACGCTCGCCCTGAGAAAC
>JAFNYE010000076.1 GCA_017383345.1 Alistipes sp.
CAAGGAGGAGATTGTCGCAATGTACCTCAACACTGTAGAGTATGGCTCTAACGCCTACGGCATAAAGTCGGCAGCAACAACCTTCTTCGGCAAGTTGCCATCGGAGCTCAATCTGCAAGAGGCTGCAATGCTCGTCGGCGTAGTGAACGCGCCAACGCGCTACTCTCCTGTGCGCAACCCAGACAATGCCCTCAAGCGTCGCAACTTGGTTTTGAGCCGCATCTGCAAAGTGGGCGCTATTACCCAGGAGCAGTGCGACTCTATCTCCGCATTGCCTATTACGCTCAACTTCCGCCCTATCTCGCACAACCACGGTCAGGCCACCTACTTCCGCGAGATGCTGCGCCTTGTAATGACTGCCAAAGAGCCTAAGCGTCGCAACTTCTACACCGAGTGGGACTACGAGCAGGCTCTCAAGCTATACAACGAAAATCCGCTCTACGGCTGGTGTCACAAAAACCACAAGGCCGATGGCTCGGAGTACAACATCTACCGCGACGGCTTGAAGATTTACACCACAATCAACGCCTCAATGCAGGAGTATGCCGAAGCTGCACTACACAAGCAGTTGCAAAGTGTCATTCAGCCTGCAATGGACCGCCAAATTAAGGATACCCGTACAATCTTTATCGACACCGACAAGGAGGAGGTCGAGAAGATTATCCGTCGCGCTATGCGCAACTCCGACCGCTTCCGCAATATGAAAAAGGATGGCGTTAGCGAGAAGGATATCTACGCCTCATTTGAGCGCAAGTGCAATATGAAGGTCTTTACCTACAATGGTGAGCGCGACACCCTTATCACCCCGCGCGACTCTATCTTACACCACAAAAAGATTATGCGCGCCTCATTTGTAGCTATCGAGCCTCAAACAGGCCACATCAAAGCCTATGTAGGAGGTCCTTCGTTCCAATACTTCAAGTACGATATGGCAAAGCAGGGTAAGCGACAGATTGGCTCAACCGTCAAGCCATTTATCTACACCTTTGCTATCGACCACCTCGGTATGACCCCTTGCACTATGGTACCAAACCTGCCTGTAACAATCGAGACCGCCATAGGCACAGCCTGGTCCCCAAAAGAGGCGGGCAATGTCGAGTACGACGGCACTCTCCACCCTCTCAAGTGGGGTCTGGCACTGAGCCGTAACAACTACTCAGCGTGGATTATGAAGCAGGCAAAGCAACCCGAGGCGGTGGCGGACTTTATACACAATATGGGTATTTTGAGCTATATCGACCCTGTATATGCCCTCTGCTTAGGCACCTTTGAGAGTAATGTGTTCGAGATGGTCAGCGCATACGCCACCTTTGCAAACGAGGGCGTATATAATACACCGCTCTTTGTAACCCATATTGAGGATCGTCAGGGCAACCTTATCTCTACATTCAACTCCACATCGCAGGATGCCGTAAGCAAGCAGACCGCCTACACAATGGTCACTATGCTCAAAAATGTAATAACCAACGGTACGGGTCGCCGTATGGGTTGGCAGTTTGGACTCTCCGATGTAGAGATTGCCGGCAAGACCGGAACTTCAAACGACAACCGCGACGCGTGGTTTATGTGCGTGACACCAAACCTCGTTGCCGGCTCGTGGGTAGGCGCAGAGGATCAGCAGATACACCTACGCCGCCGAGGCGAGGGCTCTATGATGGCGTTGCCTATTGTGGGCGACTTCCTGGTACGCGTATATAACGACCCTAACATCGCCGTCAACCGCGACGATACATTCCCGCGCCCTGCAATGTGGAGCGAGCAAATCTGTGACGAGACGGTCGAGATTAAGGAGCTGGAGGATGAGTTTTTTGAGTAACCTTAAACATAAAAATATATGATATTAGCAGTAGTTGGCGCAAGTGGCGCTGTAGGACAAGAGTTTTTGAGAATTTTAGAGGAGCACCGTTTCCCTTGTGATGAGTTGTTGCTCTTTGGTAGCGCACGAAGTGCCGGTCAAACCCGCACATTCCGTGGCAAAGAGATAACAATCAAACTGTTGCAACATAACGACGACTTCAAGGGTGTAGATATCGCTTTGGTGTCGGCAGGAGGCTCGGTATCCAAAGAGTTCGCCCAGACAATCACTAAGCACGGCACCCTTATGATTGACAACTCAAGCTGTTTCCGTATGGATGAGGATGTGCCTTTGGTTGTTCCCGAGGTCAATGCTGAGGATGCCCTCAATGCACCTCGCCGCATTATCGCCAACCCAAACTGCACAACAATACAGATGGTCGTTGCCCTTGCTGCACTCGAGAAGGTTGCTCACATCCGCCGCGTAAGAGTAGCCACATATCAGAGTGCAAGTGGCGCAGGCGCTACAGCTATGGCCGAGCTTGAGGCTCAGCACGCATCGCTTGCCAACAATCAGGAGCCTAAGGTGGAAAAGTTCGCATATCAGTTGGCCTATAATGTAATCCCTCACATTGATGTATTCACCGATAACGGCTACACAAAGGAGGAGATGAAGATGTTCAACGAGACACGCAAGATTATGCACTCGGACATCAAAGTATCGGCTACCTGCGTGCGCGTTCCCGTTATGCGTGCGCACTCAGAGGCTATATGGGTTGAGTTCGACCGCCCCGTATCGGTTACCGAGGCCCGCAAAGCATTTGAGCAAGCACCGGGCGTGGTTGTAATGGATAACCCGACAGAAAAAGAGTACCCTATGCCGCTGTTTATCGCCCATAAAGAGCCGGTATATGTGGGCCGCATACGCGAGGATGTGACAGACGAGAACTGCCTGAGCTTCTGGTGCGTGGCCGACCAAATAAAGAAAGGCGCCGCCCTTAATGCTGTCCAAATAGCCGAGTGGCTGCTGAAAAATAAGAAGTAACAGGCTGCGCAGTACCGCGACTGGTTTAGGCTACGCAGTACTGCCCGCTTTTTCGAGAAAAAGCAGGGCGTGCAAAAAGCTTTCGGCAAAACTGCGTTTTGCGTGTGTGCCGTTGCGAGTTTAGGATAGCCTTGCGGCTATTAAGCCCAAAGGGGGTATAACCTTTCAAGCAAGCTTGAGGTCAACCCCCTTTTGTCTTACCCCTACGGGGCAACCTAAACTCGAGAACAAGCGCTATCTAAAACTATAAAAAAATATTTACATTTCCCCCAAACCCCCTTTTGGAAAAAGGGGGCTTAGTCGCTTCGCTCCGGGTGCGCG
>JAFNYE010000077.1 GCA_017383345.1 Alistipes sp.
GCCGCCTTTATAATGGATAAATTTATGCACAAGATTGGCCTGCACGGCAAGTCATTCATCCCTTTGGTTATGGGTTTTGGCTGCAATGTTCCCGCCATTACTGCTACCCGCGCTATCGAGAGCCGCAGTTCGCAAATCATTACCGCCTTTATCATCCCGTTCATCTCTTGCAGCGCACGACTTCCTGTCTATATTCTACTGCTCGGTACATTCTTTGGTGCGCAATCAGGTACTCTGCTCTTTGGAATTTATCTACTCGGCATATTGGTCGCAACAGTCACATCGCTGCTACTGCGTCGCTTCAAGTTCAGCGTTGACGAAACTCCGTTTGTTATGGAGCTGCCACCATACCGCACCCCTACCCTGAAGGCAATCATATCGCACATGTGGGAGAAGTGCGCACAGTACCTCAAAAAGATGGGTGGCCTTATTTTGGTTGCATCCATTGTCATTTGGGCACTCAGTTACTTCCCATTGGCCCAAGAGGGTCAAACCAAAGCACAGCACTACGAAAACTCATATATCGGCCGTCTGGGCAAGAGTTGTGAACCTATATTCAAGCCGTTAGGTATGAATTGGAAAACCAGCGTAGCTGTCCTCTCAGGCATTAGCGCAAAGGAGATAATGGTCAGCACCATTGGTGTACTCTACACCGATGCTCAGAGCGAGCAACTCTCCGAACTGGAGCAAGAGCAAACCCTTCACCACCGACTTGTTCAGAGTGGAGATTTTACCAAAGGGTCTGTTTTGGCACTGATAGTCTTTACCCTGCTCTACTTCCCTTGTATTGCCACATTGGCAGCTATAGGCGCAGAGTATGGCAAGAGGTGGGCAATAGCCAGCGCGGTCTATTCAACAGCGGTAGCGTGGCTGTTGGCATTTGTTATCTACCAAATTTCAAAGTTGCTATGACAGAGTTGGTTGCCACTATAGCTATTGTTCTGCTTGCTGCCGTTATGGTTGTACGCTATGTCTGGTTAGAGATTAACAACCCGTGTCGCGGTTGTAAAAAAGAGTGTGATAAACGCAGAAAGTGATATGATTAAGGTTGCAATAATTGGCACTCAGGGTGTGCCCGCAAGATATGGTGGCTTTGAGTCGCTTGTAGAGAATATCATCGGTCAAAATGAGGATATTCACTTTACTGTCTTTTGCAGTTCCAAAGATATGCCCTCCAAGTTAGCGGAGTATAAAGGCGCTACGCTCAAATATATCCCATTAAGAGCCAACGGCGGGCAGAGTATCCCCTACGACATCTTGTCGCTTTGTCGCTCACTTTGGGGGTACGACACGGTGCTGATTTTGGGCGTTTCAGGTGCTATATTTCTGCCTGTTTTCAGACTCTTGAGTCGCGCTAAGGTTGTCACCAACATAGATGGTCTTGAACATAGGCGCCAAAAGTGGGGCAAAATTGCAAAATGGTTTCTACGACTATCCGAAAGAGTTGCCGTCAAATTCTCCGACACAATCATTGCCGACAATAAGGGTATAGCCGACTATGTAGAGGAGCAGTATGGCCTCAAAAGCACCCTTATAGCATACGGTGGCGATCACGCTGTAAGAGATGTAAGCACGGAGGAACAAGAGCGTATTCTGAACCAATATGGCGTTCAAAAGCACAGCTACGCCTTTACCGTCTGCCGCATTGAACCTGAGAACAATTGCCACATCACACTCGAAGCCGCAGCTTTAAGTGGTACAAGGTTGATATTTGTAGGCAACTGGATGCGTAGCGAGTATGGACGCAAGCTCAAGCAACAATACTCTCACTACCCCAACATTACAATGTCCGACCCTGTATATGACCTCGATACCCTCTATGTTTTACGCTCCAATGCGGGTAGATATATCCACGGACATAGCGCAGGTGGTACAAATCCGTCGCTTGTAGAGGCTATGTTCTTTGGTCGTCCGATAGCCGCCTTTGATGTGGTCTATAATCGCGAGACTACACTCGATTGTGCCGATTTTTTTACCGATGCGCAATCGCTCAGTAATATTTTATCGGGCGAAGTATCCTATAATGAGCAACTTGTTCAAATTGCACAAGAGCGCTACACTTGGAGTTATATCCGCCAGCAGTACATCAATTTGTCTAATTTGATATAAAGTTGTAAAATTGGGGAAAAAGTACTACTTTTGCATCCGATTTGCAATCAATACCCACAATGGGGGTGACCGGTTTTGACAGCAGGTAGAGTTTGATTGTAAGCACGCCGAGCGTTGTGTGGGAGCTCGTTAATATGAACACTCAAACTACAAATGGCAATAATAGCTATGCACTCGCTGCTTAATTTTCAAGGAAAATTAACTTAATTGCAACAAACAAGGTTTGTTCAACGAGTATCCCGATTTCTGGTCCCGCTCTCTGACCTAAAATCTTATGGGGTATCATCAATGGAGGGATAGCGCAATATGTGCCTCGGTTATTGTGCGAAATTTAGGGGCTGGGGCTGAGATTTTGGCTGTTGCCTGCCGAGTCTTAGCAGAAGGATGAAACGGTAACTAAGCGTGTAGAAAGCATTTGGGTTCCTTGTTTGGACGCGAGTTCGACTCTCGCCACCTCCACTCTAAAAGACGGACTTTTCCGTCTTTTTTTCGTTTCGGTGGCTCGGTCGCTTAACCGGTGGCGGTGTGGCAGAGTCCTCTGCACTTCAGTAGGCGATTGCTACGCAATATACGACTTTGATTAATTACACTCATTGAAAACAAGTTTTCAGAGCGTAATTTCTCAAACTCGTCAATCTACGATTGCGCCTACTCTGTTTACTCTGCTCAAACCTGCTGCGGTCACTCGACTCTAATAGCAAATTGCTTAATGGTAGTATGGGTGTATAGTGGCGTCTTTTTTCGTTTCGGTGGCTCGGTCGCTTAACCGGTGGCGGTGTAGCAGAGTTCTCTGCTCTTCAGTAGGCGATTGCTACGCAATATGCGACTTTGATTAATTACACTCATTGAAAACAAGTTTTCAGAGCGTAATTTCTCAAACTCGTCAATCTCCGATTGCGCCTACTCCGTTTGCTCTGCTCAAACCTGCGGCGGTCACTCGACTCTAATAGAACATTAGAATTGTGTACTATTGGTATGATGAACAAATCCCGCTTTTTCGTTGTTATTTTTTGTGGTTTGTTCTAAAATATTTATCTTTGTAAGATAAAAATCAATCGTTATGGCTAATATTGATAACAGTGTTATAGAACTGAAGGATGTGGCTATTTACCACAACATCAACCCTTATACAGAGCTTACCGAGAAAAACTATCTTGAGGCTGGCGAGCGCGTGCTTGAAAGTGTCAATTTAACCGTTAAGCGTGGCGAGTTGATATATCTTATCGGCCGTGTCGGAAGTGGCAAAAGCACCCTGCTCAAGACGCTCTATGGCGAGATATCACTCTTTGAGGGTGAGGGCGTTGTTGCAGGTGTAGATTTGCGCACCCTCAAACGCAAGCAACTGCCAGAGTTAAGGCGTAAGTTGGGTATTGTCTTTCAAGATCTTCAGGTGCTATCGGATTGTAATGTTTATGAGAACTTAGCCTTCGTTTTGCGAGCAACCGATTGGGACGATGAAAATCTCATCAAATCTCGCATTGAGGAGGTGCTCAAGCAAGTAGGTCTTGAGAATTGCCAACACAAGATGCCTTTTGAGATGTCAGGTGGTGAATGTCAGCGACTTATGATTGCCCGAGCTTTGCTCAACTCCCCTGAGCTAATCCTTGCCGATGAGCCTACAGGCAACCTTGACCCACTCACTGCCGAGAGCATTATCGCCCTGTTTCACAATATCGCAAAGGCAGGCACTGCGGTTATAATCTCTACCCATAACACCATATTGGCTGAGGAGTATCCTGCCAGAACATTGCGTTTTTATAAAAAGCACATTGAGGAGGTTGATTTAAGTGCCGAAGAATAGCCCTAAATCATAGATTTAGATTTGGAAATTCCAAAATAAAACCTTACCTTTGTACGAATTTATAGAACACGAAAAATTTGATTAAACCATTTATATGAGTACCGAATTAGAAAATGTTAAAAAAGTCGGCGAAGAGGACTATTCTGCGTCGAATATCCAAGTACTTGAGGGCCTTGAGGCTGTCCGCAAGCGCCCTGCTATGTATATTGGCGATATTGGCGAGAAGGGTCTGCACCACCTTGTTTACGAGGTTGTGGATAACTCCATTGACGAAGCTCTCGCCGGTCACTGTAACGACATCTATGTAACTATCAACGAGGATAACTCCATTACCGTTAAGGATAACGGTCGTGGTATCCCTACCGACTTCCACGAGAAGGAGGGTAAGTCTGCCCTTGAGGTTGTTTTGACCGTTCTCCACGCCGGTGGTAAGTTCGACAAGGGTAGCTACAAAGTATCAGGCGGTTTGCACGGTGTGGGTGTATCGTGCGTAAACGCCCTTTCAAATCTTCTCATCGCCGAAATTCACCGTGGTGGCAAGATTTACAAGCAAACCTACTCTAAGGGTTTCCCTACATCACAAGTAGAGGTTGTCGGCGATTGTGACGATCGCGGTACAATCATCACCTTCAAGCCGGATGAGACAATCTTTACCCTTACAACTACCTACCGCTACGAGACTTTGGAGAACCGCCTGCGTGAGTTGGCATTCCTCAATAAGGGCATCCGCTTGACCCTTACTGACAAGCGCGTCGTTGACGAGGAGGGCAACCCTAAGTCTGAGACCTTCTACTCTGAGAATGGTTTGCAGGAGTTTGTGAAGTATCTCGACACCAACCGTGGCGAGCCTATCATTGAGTCTATCATCTACCTTGACACCGAGAGTAAAGGTGTGCCTGTAGAGGTAGCAATGCAGTACAACAACTCCTTCAGCGAGAATGTACACTCTTATGTAAACAATATCAACACTATCGAGGGTGGTACTCACCTTACAGGTTTCCGTCGTGCTTTGACCCGTACACTCAAGAAGTACGCTGAGGAGTCAGGTATGCTCTCAAAGCTCAAGTTTGAGATTTCGGGCGACGACTTCCGTGAGGGTCTTACCGCAGTTGTGTCTGTTAAGGTGTCGGAGCCTCAGTTTGAGGGTCAGACCAAGACTAAGCTCGGTAATGACGAGGTTGCTGCTGCTGTAGATGCTGCAATGTCCTCTGCCCTGTCCAACTACCTTGAGGAGAACCCTAAGAACGCTAAGGCTATCGTAGAGAAGGTTATCCTTGCTGCAACAGCCCGTCACGCTGCTCGTGCTGCTCGTGAGTCTGTTCAGCGCAAGTCACCACTCTCAGGTGCAGGTCTGCCGGGTAAGTTGGCCGACTGCTCAAGCCGAGACCGCTCTATCGCTGAGATTTTCTTCGTCGAGGGAGACTCTGCGGGTGGTACTGCTAAGCAGGGCCGCGACCGTAACTTCCAGGCTATTATGCCTTTGCGAGGTAAAATTCTCAATGTCGAGAAGGCTCTTGAGCACCGTATGTGGGACAATCAGGAGATTAAGAATATGTTTATCGCTTTGGGTGTAAAGATTGGTACACCTGAGGATAGCAAAGCTCTTAACCTTGAGGGTCTGCGTTACGACAAGATTATCATTATGACCGATGCCGATGTCGATGGTGCGCACATTGCAACTCTTATGCTTACCTTCTTCTTCCGTAAGATGCGTGAGCTTATCGAGAATGGCCATATCTACATCGCTACCCCACCTCTCTACTTAGTTAAGAAGGGTAACCGCGAGCGTTACTGCTGGAGCGACGAGGAGCGTGACTCATTAGTTGACGAACTTGGCAAGGGCGTTAAGATTACCCGTTACAAAGGTCTTGGTGAGATGAATGCTAAGCAGCTTTGGGAGACAACAATGAACCCTCAGACCCGTATTCTTCGCCAGGTGACTATCGAAAACGCTATTGAGGCTGACCGCATCTTCTCAATGCTTATGGGTGACGAGGTTGGTCCGCGCCGCGAGTTTATCGAGGCGAACGCTACATACGCAAACATCGACGCATAATTTTTAGCGGGGGGGGTAGTAGGAGAGTATAATACTCACTATACCTACCCCGTTTTTTACAAACTAATATTTACGACTATGGAGGTAACCGTTATTGGCGTTGCCGGTGGTACAGGTTCCGGCAAGAGCACACTTGTAAAGCGCCTACAGGAGGCTTTTCGAGCAGAGGATGTGGCTACTCTTTGCCACGATTTCTACTATAAGGCTCACCCCGAACTGACCTACGAGGAGCGTACTCAGCTCAATTATGACCACCCACAGGCTTTTGATACAGATATGCTTGTAGAGCATATTCGCGCACTAAAGAGCAATGTACCAATCAACCACCCCGTATATTCGTTTGTTGAGCATAACCGCACTGATCAGACCGTCTTGGTTAAGCCTTCAAAGGTTATCATTATTGACGGCATACTTATCTTCGAGAACAAGGAGTTGCGCGATTTGATGGATATTAAGGTCTTTGTTGATACCGACGCTGACCTTCGCCTTGCTCGCCGCATTTTACGCGATGTACGCGACCGCGGCCGTAGTATGGAGTCGGTTATCAGCCAATATACCACAACCGTAAAACCTATGCACGAGGAGTTTGTAGAGCCTTCAAAGCGTTATGCTGATGTTATAATCCCTGAGGGTGGATTTAACTCTGTAGCAGTGCAGATGCTAATTCAGAACATCAGGTCAATAGTTGACAAATAGCGACAAACACCAAAAGTAAAGGTGAGAGTAACCCTCTCACCTTTTTTATTGCTCTGCAAGTTTCTTAATCTCGCTTAGGAGGTTTAGCGCTTGTAATGGAGTTAACGAGTTGATATCCAAACCCTTTATCTGGTCACGAATAGCTATAAGCACAGGGTCATCCAGCTTAAACATAGACAACTGAATACCCTCGCTCTCGCCCTTTGTAGCACCCGTAACAGAAGGCGATGGTTTGCGAGACCTCTTACGCTCCGACGGAGATACTGAAGGTACAATCTCGTTATTACCATACACCTGCTCAAGATTTTTCAAAATAGATGTCGCCCTATCGACGATAGAGGATGGCATACCCGCCATTCGGGCAACATGGATACCAAACGAGTGTTCTGTGCCTCCCCTCTTGAGTTTACGCAGAAAGACAATAGTGTTATCAACCTCGTGAACGGAGACATGGTAATTCTTCACGCGCTGACACATCTGCTCCAACTCGTTTAGTTCGTGGTAATGCGTTGCAAAGAGTGTACGCGGACGAATGTCGCGGAAGTTGTGAAGATACTCAACCATTGACCAGGCAATTGATATGCCGTCGTAAGTACTTGTGCCACGGCCAATCTCATCAAGCAGAACAAGACTGCGCTTAGAGATGTTGTTCAATATACTTGCCGACTCAAGCATCTCCACCATAAATGTGGACTCACCCTGAGAGATGTTATCACTCGCTCCTACACGGGTAAAAATCTTATCAACAACACCTATATGAGCCTTAGTTGCAGGGACATAAGAGCCCATCTGCGCCATAAGCACTATAAGAGCCGTCTGGCGTAGCAGAGCCGACTTACCCGACATATTAGGACCGGTAATAATAATAATCTGCTCGCTATTGCTATCCAACAAGAGGTCGTTCGGAATATACTCCTCGCCCACACCCATAAGGGTCTCTATCACAGGATGGCGTGCGTCCTTTAACTCTATAACCGTACCATTGTCAAGCGTAGGACGGCAGTAATTGCGCTCAATAGCGAGTTTTGCAAATCCGAGCAGACAGTCAACCATAGCGACAATTTTGGCATTAGCCTGCAACTGCTTGAGATTGAGGGTCAGATATGCCAACAACTCGTTGTATATCTGCTGCTCAAGAATTAGCATTCTCTCCTCTGCACCCAAAATCTTACTTTCATACTCCTTCAACTCCTCGGTTATATAACGCTCGGCAGCAGTCAAAGTTTGTTTGCGTATCCAATTCTCAGGGACGCGGTCTTTGTGAGTGTTACGCACCTCGATATAGTAGCCAAAAACATTGTTGTAGCTTATCTTGAGTGACGGTATGCCCGTAGCCTCACTCTCGCGCTGTTGAATTGACTGCAACACATCCTTTCCGTGCAGAGCCACACGACGCAAATCGTCAAGTTCAGCATTTACGCCATCGGCAATAACGCCACCTTTTTGAATTTGGTTATTTGCTGGGTCGGGGAATATATCGTGCGCAATACGCTCACGAACTGCAACCATCGGGTCAATTTTTTCGGCTATAGAGTGCAACATTGGCTCGTCAGTTGATTCAAGAGCAGCCTTAAGTAACTCTATTGAAGCCAACGAGTTTTTCAGTTGTACCAATTCTCGGGGAGTAACCCTAAGTGAGGCTATGCGCGAGGCTATTCGTTCAATATCGCCAATGGCCGATATCTGTTCTTTGACAGCATCAGTAAGAGCGTTGTCACCAATAAAGGCGCTTACTATCTGCTGACGACGATTGATACGCTCGATATCCAATATCGGCATAGCAATCCAACGGCGCAACAGTCGGCCACCCATAGGGGTTGTAGTACGGTCTATAACCTTTGCAAAGCTTGTACTATCACTGCCATTTGAACTGAACAACTCAAGATTGCGAATAGTAAACTTATCAATCCACACATAGTCATTCTGATCAAGGCGGGAAATTGATGCGATATGTGCAATATTCTTATGCTCAGTAAACTCAAGGTAGTACAAAATTGCACCCGCTGCAGTAATACCTTCACACATACCCTCTACACCAAAACCGCGGAGTGATGAGGTGTTAAACTGAGTACAAAGTTTATCGTAGTTTACCTGATATGAAAACACCCACTGCTCCAGACGATAGGTGTAGTGTTTTGAGCCGAAACTATTCTTAAATCGCTCTTCCGTGCCTCGCTGATAGACTATCTCCTTTGGCGCGAGATTGGATATAAGTTTGTCTATATATTTATCATCGCCCTCGGCAACAAAGAACTCTCCTGTGGTTATATCAAGAAATGCGACGCCCGTTTTCTCCTTACCAAAGCAAATTGAGGCCAAATAGATATTCTCCTTGTTCTCAACAAGGTTTTCGCTGAGTGTAACGCCTGGGGTTACAAGCTCTATCACTCCCCTCTTAACCAACCCTTTAACGGTTTTGGGGTCTTCAAGTTGCTCGCATATAGCCACACGCTTGCCTGCTCTAACTAACTTGGGAAGATAACTCTCTACAGCGTGGTGAGGAAAACCTGCTAACTCTACAGATGAAGCAGAGCCGTTGGCGCGCTTGGTTAGCGTAATGCCCAAAATAGATGATGCCTCAATTGCATCGTCGCCAAAAGTCTCGTAAAAGTCGCCCACACGAAACAGAAGTATCGCGTCGGGGTGAACGGCCTTGATTTGATAGTATTGCTTCATCAAGGGCGTCTCAACATATTTCTTTTCTATTGCCATAAGAGTCTTTATAATATGGCAAAGGTACAAATTTTAGCCGATTATTCAAAGAAAGAGTCGTCAAAATTGACCAAATAGACCTTCTCGGTCGCTCGGGTCAGGGCTGTATATAGCCATCGAAGCATATCTTGACTCATCGGCTCATCTCCAAAGATAAAACGGTCAATAAATACAGCGCTCCACTGACCACCTTGCGCCTTATGGCAAGTTACAGCATAAGAAAATTTTACCTGAAGTGCATTGTAGTACTCGTTTTCGCGTATCTGCTTAAAACGCTTTATCTTACTCTTTACATCGGCATAATCCTTTTCAATCTCATAAAACAGCTTCTGAGACTGATCGTATGTAAGCGATGGCGATTCCGAGGCGAGTGTATCAAGCAATATTTTACACTCAATCTCGGTATTGTCATAATCCTCAAATTCAAGCACTACATTGGCATACCTGAAACCATACAGCTCCTCAAATCTGCGGATGCGCTTGAGTTTTGCTATATCGCCATTGGCAATAAAACTCATAGGACAATTTTCGATGCGCTCGGTATAGTGGTAGTTATTCTTGACAATCATCAGCATATCGCCACTCTCTATCTCCTCCTCTGCAAAGAGATTTAAGCGTCTTATACCTTCATTATATTTATTGGCTCGCTTATTTGAGCGGGTGATTACAATAGTCTCATCGCGTCCATAGCGGTCATAGCACTCCTGCAACTTTTCCAAAAGTTCGCCACCATTTATCGACTCGATATCGGGATAATCTACATCTAAACGAGGGGTGTGGCACAAACCATTCTCCAACATACATCGCACAAGGGTTGCATTGAAGAGTATTCCCGAATCTTGTTCTTGACGGACAACCTCATCCATAGTCTGATAAACAACATCGGCATAGACGCCTAAATGCTCCTGGCTAAGCGCAGGACTCACATCATCCCCAACAGGAGGCAACTGAGCAGAGTCACCGACCAGCATCAGCCTGCATCGCTTGCCACTTCGCACATAATCAACAAGATCGGACAACAGGCTACCACTACCAAAAATACTCTTCTCTGCCCCACCACTTGACAGCATTGATGCTTCATCTACAATAAACAGAGCATCAGTCTCGCGATTAAAGTTAAGTGAGAACTTGGACTCATAAGATGCATTTGTATGTTCGCGATAAATCTTTTTGTGAATAGTAAACGCCTTTTGACCCGAATATTGGGACAACACCTTTGCTGCACGACCCGTTGGCGCTAACAAAATTGTCTTTATACCTAACTGATTAAGTGCAGCAACTATTGCAGCAATAAGAGTGGTCTTACCTGTTCCCGCATAGCCGTTTAATACGAAAAATTGTGAAAAATCATCGCTCGAAAGGTACTCTGAGAACGAATCGATAATTTTTTTTTGATTTTCCGTTGGTTGGAACGATAATTTTGTGTAAATTTGGGTCGCAATTGTGGTGCTTTGCATTTTCAGTTGTTTTATTTTGCTACAAACTTACAGTTTTTTTAATTACTGAGCAACTAAACAAAAAATTATAAATTAAAAATTATTTCTAAAATGGGAAAGAAATTACTTCAATTGGTACTCGCTCTTGCTGTTATCGGCTTGGGCTTCTATGTCTATGTACTTATCTCTACTCCTATCAAGTTCGCTGAGGAGCAGAAGATTCGCGAGAAGGCAGTAATTACTCGCATCAAGGACATTCGTACTGCTGAGCGTCAGTTCAAGAGTAAGTATCAGCACTTTACTGCAGACTTTGACTCTCTCATCAACTTCGTTCTCAATGAGACTATGGAGGGTGAGCGTAAAATCGTTGACGAGGACGACTCTGTTGCAATGGCTCGTTTGAAGAGACTCAAGAAGAAGAATATTGAGAAGTTTACATACTCAGTTAAGGACTCTTTGTTCAAGCACCTTACTGTAGAGGATATTCAGAACCTTCGCTACATTCCTTACTCAGACAATAAGGAGTTCTACCTCGAGGCTGCAATCCTCACTACCGAGTCTAAGATTGTCATCCCAACCGTTGAGTGCCGCGCACCTTACATCAACTTCCTCGACACCGTTGTTTACCGTCAGGAGGTTATCAACTTGGTTGACAACTGTTTGAATGTACTCAACAAGTATCCGGGCATCAAGTTCGGCTCAATGGAGAGAGGTAACAATGAGGCAGGTAACTGGGAGGAGCTCTAATAACTCCAATTCTAAAGCGTCCATCCGTTTAGCTTCGGGTGGACGCTTTTTTTCTGCCTCAAGCTTAAATGATTTGGCAGATAGTGGCGATATCGAGGTCGTTGTCGATACCGCTAAAGCTACTTTAGTGCCTATTGAGGTTGCCTCATCCTGCGACGCCTCGCAACTACTATCTTTGGCTCAACTCTCTTGCAGTCAGGACGAGATTTCAATATTTACAGAGCCTGTTGACGGATGCGTGGCTGCTGTAGCTATCAGCTCAACCGCCCACAAGGCTTTAACCGATCGTCTTGGATTGAGAATGAGAGTTACCACTCCTCTACTCGATTTTAGACACAGCGAGCAAAATTGCATCTCTATAATCTGCGGTGAGAACTGCTATTACATCCACCTTTATAACAATGGCCTTAAAGTGGCTGAAACACTTTGTATCTCTGAGCCTGAAGACTTGCTCTATTATATCCACAAGATCGCAACAATTGAACAGTTGCCTCAGAATACACCTATATATATTATAAAGGCTGATAAAGAGGTTGTAAAGACCATAAAGAAATATTACAAAGTTATATGCGAATAATAAGCGGTAAATTCAAGGGGCGCGCCATAAACCCACCAAAGAACTTGCGCGCCCGTCCTACTACAGATTTTGCAAAGGAGAATTTGTTCAACATCCTTACAAACTTAGTAGAGTTTGACCAGTGCGACATTCTCGACCTTTTTGCCGGCACCGGTTCTATAAGCTACGAGTTTGCCTCTCGCGGAGCAAAGAGTGTCACATCGGTTGAAATAAACGCTGTTCATCACAACTTTATCCGTACAACTGCCAAAACACTCGGAGCAGACAATATTTTTGTAGTCAAAGCGAATGTTTTCCTCTATTTGCGCAGCTGCACTAAGAGTTTTGACATTATTTTTTCCGATGCTCCATACGATTTGGAAGGCTTGGAGCAAGTTGTCAGCCTGGTACTTGACGGAGATATACTAAAACAAGACGGAATTTTCATTTTTGAACACTCTGACAAGTATAATTTCGAAAACCACCCATTATTTTGGCAATCAAGAAGTTACGGCAGTGTGCAGTTTTCCCTCTTCAAAAAATGATATTTTTTTTGAAAAAAAGTTGCAAAAAAGTTTGCAGAATAAAATTTTTGCCTTATCTTTGCACTCGCAATCAGGAAGGAACAACGAAAGTTAAACTTCAGAAAGCAAAAGGTTCTTGGTGCGTTAGTTCAGCTGGTTAGAATACGTGCCTGTCACGCACGGGGTCAGGGGTTCGAGTCCCCTACGCACCGCACTAAAAGGAAGATCGAAAGGTCCTCCTTTTTTTGTTTATCCTCAGGCTATGTACGAGGTGCTGTTGATGACATCAACCTTGCGCAGCAGATAATGCTTGCTTATATGCAAGCATATAGCACTTATTATCAGCTCCGCCCGCAAAGCGGCGCACCTCGAATACAATCTACCTCATTAGTTGTGTGGGGCACTCTCAACAAAAGAGGGGTTGAGCCGATATTAGAATAACTTATAATGCGGTTGTGCCCTCAATTTAGTAACGAAATCGGCTCTACTGCTTCGCAGTTCGAGTCCCCTACGCACCGCACCAAAAGGAAGATCGAAAGGTCTTCCTTTTTTGTTTATATTCCTACCGTTAGCAAGTCAAGATGCTGTAGGATTACCTGCAAACCCCTGTGGGGCATTCAAAAAGTTACGCAAAAGAGTTGATAGTCGTTTGGTAAAGAATGGGATATCGTTCACACCTCGGAATTGATTGCGGAAAACTTTGACTTTAGCATTAAAACTCCAGGCAGAGGCGTTGGTAGACCTATTCTCAAAGTAGTTTACGATTGTTCCGTAGTTGTTCTGCATTGTTTGTATGCCGAGCGATAGCGATGTTTTACCCTGTTACTTTTTATTAAAAGCACTAAAACCTTTAAGGCACCATATACAACTAGCAACAGCAACTATACCTGCTATAAAGAACTTAAAATTTCCCAACGAGAATGCAGATACAAAGAGAAATATTGCTACAACAGCGAGAAGAATGACTACACCCCAAACAAAGACCTTCATAAA
>JAFNYE010000078.1 GCA_017383345.1 Alistipes sp.
AGGTAGATGTTGTTCAAAACCTTTTTCTGATTGGTAAATGTCTTAGAGACACCAACCATCGAGAAGATAATTTTTTCGTCTGCCATATACTGAATATTATTATAATTTGCGAATTTGGGCAAAGATACGAATTTTTAGGCAATACCAAAGGTATTTTGCAAAGTTTTTGCAGCACACTAACCGAATATTTCTAAAAAGTACAGTATGAAGAGTATTAAAGGCACACAGACCGAGCAAAATCTGCTCAAAGCATTCGCCGGAGAGAGCCAGGCACGCAACCGTTACACCTACTTTGCATCGACAGCAAAAAAGGAGGGATATGAGCAAATTGCAGCCATATTCCTTGAGACCGCAGACCAAGAGATGGAGCACGCAAAACGCTTTTTCAAACTACTTGAGGGCGGCAGTGCAACAATCCTCGAGGCCACATATCCTGCAGGCAAAATAGGTACTACAACCGAGAATCTGCTCGCTGCAGCAATGGGAGAGAAAGAAGAGTGGGATATTCTATATCCAACATTTGCGCAAACAGCTGAAGATGAGGGATTTCTAGAGGTGGCAGAGGCATTTCGCAAGGTCGCAAGGGTAGAGATTGAGCACGAGCGCCGATACCTGAAACTTCTCAACCGAATTACCGATGGTTGTTTCTTTGAACGCGACGATGAAATATGGTGGCAGTGCCGTAATTGCGGATATACGATAAAGGCCAAACACGCGCCAAAGGCGTGTCCAACTTGTCTACATCCTCAGGCCTTCTTCGAGCCGATGAAAGATAATTATTAACAGATAAAGCCTGTCTAACCCACGGTTAGGCGGGCTTATTTATTAACACAAAAACTCTTCTAATATACCCATTTAATCCCCAAATTTTGCATTTACAATAAATTAGACTACCTTTGTCGCCGATTTTTGAGGTTATTTATGGTTAATAGAAAGTTTTTTATCGCGTTATTATGTTTGGCTCTATTCTGTTATAGTGCAGTTATAGCAGGCAATCCAAACCAATTTTACAAGAGTGGCAACGATAGATTCTCTATAAAGGTACAGCCTTTTATGGGTACATATCTTATGCCTAGCAGCAACCTTACGGACATCAATCCAACTGGTCCTGCAGGTCTAAACTTTGGTATAGAGTTTCCATCTTCACAGCAGCGTCCATGGCAGCAGTATCTCAACAACCCGACCGTAGGTTTGGGTATGTCGTATATTGATTTGGGACACAAGACTATGGGAAAGGGTATTGCAGCCTATCCTTATATAATGCTCAATGGGTTCCGTTCTGAGCACTTCAACCTAAAGGTTAAGCTCGGCTCCGGTTTATCTGCGCTCAATCAGCACTACTACAAGACCCTTGATGAGCCTATCCCTAACAAGACATTCTCAACAACAATAAACGCCTATCTTACTGGTGGACTGAACCTTGAGTTCCCAATTACTCGCAACTTTGCAATCAACAGCGAGCTGGGATTTTTCCACATAAGTAATGGTCGTACGCGCGAGCCTAACAAAGGTGCGAATGTTCTATATGGTGGCATTGGTTTAGTTGCGACTATAAACCCTGCAGAGGCAGAGGAGCGCAAACCAATTACCTTCCCAGACCTGCCATACAAGTGGAGTCTGAATATCACAGCCTCTTCTGGTGTGCACGCAGCAGATAGTAGCGATGCTAAACGTTTCGCTATATTCTCGTTCCACGCTGGAGTAATATACAGTACTTGTAACTGGCACGGTATTGGAGTTGGTGCAGATTGGTTCTACAACGATGCGATAGGTAATCCAGATACCAATAGAGATATGTATCGCACAACCGAGCAGAAATGGCGTCGTATGCGAGGCGGCTTGTCTCTGAATAACGAGTTCAAATTCGGCGACATTACAGCTATGGTGGATTGGGGTGTATATCTTATCAATCCTGTTCGCAACCTCTACACCAACAACCATCCTATCTATGGTGTCGGCAACAGACCGCTATTCTACAAGTCTGAGGAAACGGGTGTAGACGAGCGATTCCACTACATTCGCTTTGGTGTAAAGTATCGCATCTTTGACAATGTGCACTTGCAAGCGTTGGCAAAAACCCATATGCACATCTGCGAGTTGATCGAGTTTGGTATAAGCTACCAGATTCCATTTATCGAGAAGGGTAAACGTGTTGATGACAAAAAGATATTCCATCACCGCCGAAACTGGTGGAAGGAGTACTAAAATAAACAGGGCTGTTCGATTGAACCGCCCTGTTTATTTATTTTGAGTATTTAGTTTGCTACTCTCTATTTGTACTTAACAACTTTGCGTGCCTCTTTTGAGATACGATCGTCTATACGGTAGAGTTTTTCAATCTGCAACGGCTCAATAACCTCAGCAAAAATAAATAGATACTTCTGCTTTACAGATGTAGTATTGATTGTATTTGACAGACGAACAGCCATCACCTTGAGTGCATTCTCATTTGTCAACTCATCCTTCTTTATTCGCGCGCTCTTATCAGACACGCGACCAAGAGCCTTGCGATAC
>JAFNYE010000079.1 GCA_017383345.1 Alistipes sp.
GAACATTCGACCTTAAAACTGACTTTGGATGTCGAGGGTATCGCTCGTGCTAATAGCGAGGGCCTTGTTGGTTACACCCTCTCGGCACTCGATTCGGAGCAGGCACTACTTAGCGCTGTCAATAATCACACTCTACGAATGCTTGAGCGCGAGAAAGATCGCTGGAATAGCAACTTAGGAGGCAGAAATCACATTGTAAAAAACGATGATGATAAGGTTGTTGTTGATAGCTATTTGAGACAGATAGAGAGCCTCATAGATAAAGCCAACGAGTGTGCTACCAATGGCTCGGCGCTCCTGCGTTTGGGTTATGGTAGTGGCTGGGACTTTATGACGGGTGGTTGGATAGATGGTTGGAACGATCGTGACGCGGAGGATGTTAAGCGCGTCATTGCAGCCTCGCGTCATACTCGCAAGGGGTTTGAAAATGCCTATGACGGGTATGTATTCCCAAAGACCCGCCGTGTAATTGACGGTATAACACCTATGGGTTTTGTAATTATAGAAAACGAATAATATTCAGGCGTATGGATTATCCACTATAACAAGGATTACAACCATATTTATAAGAATTTGAGTTTGCCATACGCCTTTTTTGAAAACTATGTTGTTTAATATCTCAAATCATCCATTGAGCGAGTGGTCTAATGAGCAGCTAACAGAGGCCAAGAGGTTGTGGGGTGGCGTTGAGGATATACCTTTTCCGCAAGTTGATCCCGATGCTACCACCGAGCAGGTTAATCAATTGGCTGAGCAGTTGTGTGAAAAGTATGTGCAGATTGTTGAGCGTGCTGAGGTCGGCTCGGCTTTTCATATTATGGGAGAGCTTAACTTTACTTTCTCTATTGTCACTTTGCTTAAGCAGCGTGGCTGTCGTGTCTATGCTTCGACTTCGCATAGACAGAGTGTTGTGGTAGGTGAGGGTAAGATGCTCAAATCATTCTGCTTTCATCAATTCAGGGAGTATTAGCCTATGTTGCTACGCGCACTGACAGTTGTTTTCGATATACCGTTGCGTCGCAAGGAGTTAAAGTTCTTTCGTGGCGCAATGATTAAATGTGCGGGTAGCGAGCAGTATCTCTTTCACAACCATCAGGGTGACGGATTTGTCTATAAATACCCTAAAATCCAATACCGCATTGTGGCGGGTCGTGCGGCTGTTTTCTGTCTTGAGCAGGGCGTAGAGCAGATGATGCATCTGCTCAGTAGTGGCGCTGTGGGACAAACTGTAGATATAGGCGAACGCAAGGGTGTGCCACTAACGATATTTAGGCTCTCGCCTGTAAAGTTGGTGGCCGATATTGTCGATGAGCAAGTTCGGTATCGTATATACGATTGGCTGCCGTTCAATCAATCAAATTTCCAGATTTATAACTCTCGTCAAAGTGACGATCAGGTGCTACCAATGCTTAATCGTATTTTGACTGCCAATATTTTGTCGTTTGCTAAAGGTGTAGGGTGGCATATACAGAGCCGGGTGGAGTGTCGTATTGATCCTGATACTATCAGTTCACGCATCGTCAAGTATAAAAATCAGAAATTAATTAGTCTGTCGCTTGAGTTTACAACCAATCTGCTCTTACCGTCAAAAATAGGTTTAGGTAAGGGTGTATCTATTAGCCACGGGCTGGTTAGTTATAATCCAAAATCAGAGGAGGAATAGAGGCGAGGGATTGCACCTCTCCAAAGGCTCAATCTCAACATTACATCCACAAAGCGAATCGCATATAGTCTTGAGTGCTAATTGGGGCGTGTTGTTGTCGCGGCTTATGTGGCACAGCCAGATGTGCTTTAGGTCGTTATGAAAATTCTCGCACAAAGCTTGCGCTGTCTGCTCGTTGCATAGGTGGCCGTAGTTGCCGTCAATGCGCTGTTTGAGTATATATGGGTAGTTTGTATTGGCGGCAAGCATATCCCTGTCGTAGTTTGACTCGATGACAAGGTAGTTGCTTATAGATATGTAGTGCGATACGGTTTGGGTAATGCAACCCAAGTCGGTCATTAGCGTGAAACGCTTGCCAAATGCCTCAATCGAATATCCCACGCAGTCAAAGGCGTCGTGCAACAACTCAAATGGTGTTACCACCATATCGCCTATGGTAATGCTTTGCTGCTTCTCGATTATGTTTGTATTCGATGTGAGTTTGGGGGTGAGAGATGAGCGGTTTATTGCCTCAATTGTCTTTGCTGTTGCATAGAGCGGTACGCCTCGTCGCTCTGACAAGGAGCATACGGCGCGGGTGTGGTCTATATGGTCGTGAGTGACAAATAGTGCCCTTATACTCTCTATGTCGATGTTGTTGTCGGCAAGAGTTGATAGAATTTTTCTTACGCCTATACCTGCATCGATGAGTATGCCGCCACTCTGTGTTCCTAAATAGAAACAGTTGCCATCGCTGCTGCTTGACAGACTAAGAAAGCGTAATTTCTCCTGCATATATCTTGCCTCCAATTTGGCGACAAAGATAATAAGAACTTGCGTAAAAATGGCAGGATGAGGGCAAAATGTGATAAGTGGTTGGTACATATACCATTTTTGTGTTACCTCACCATATTGTTAAATTTGGCAGAAGGAGCCGAATATGGTGGGTGTTAGAGAAAGAATTGCTACCTATCCGTTGCCTTTTTATGGAA
>JAFNYE010000080.1 GCA_017383345.1 Alistipes sp.
ATGCGAGCTCGCTATCGTGACTCTTTCACCCATCCGACGCCTCTGCAACCCGACACAAAAACGACCGTTCGCTTTACTCTGCCCGACATAGTTCACACCTTCAAGGCGGGACATAAGATAATGGTGTGCGTACAAAGCAGTTGGTACCCGCTTGCCGAGCGCTCGCCACAACAGTTTGTCAACCTATGGCATTGCACGGCCGACCAATTTATCGCAGCTAATGTTCACATACACAACGACTCCACAATAAAATTCAACACACTTTAGCAAAGTGTTAAAAAAAGTATTACCTTTGCAAAAACAGGGTACTCTCGTTTGAGTTACACTAAAAAAGCCTAACTAATTACTAATTTATAGAACATTTATGGAATTACCTTTCGCAGAATCTTGGCGCATCAAAATGGTGGAGCCAATTCGTAAAAGCACACGCGCCGAGCGCGAGCAGTGGATGAAGGATGCACACTACAACCTCTTCCAGCTTCGTGCAGACCAGGTTTACATCGACTGCCTTACCGACTCAGGCACAGGCGCGATGTCAGACCGTCAGTGGGCTGCAATGATGATGGGAGACGAGAGCTATGCAGGCTCAACCTCTTTCTTCCACCTCAAAGAGACTATCACACGCCTCACAGGCTTTGAGTATGTTATCCCTACCCATCAGGGTCGCGCTGCCGAGAATGTGCTCTTCAGCCACCTTGTAAAGGCCGGCGACATCGTTCCCGGAAACTCACACTTTGACACCACAAAGGGCCACATCGAGTCACGCAAGGCTACAGCCCTCGATTGCACTATTGACGAGGCTAAGGATACTCAGCTTGAAATTCCGTTCAAGGGTAATGTTGACCCTAAGAAACTTGAGGCCGCTATGGCCGAGCATCACGAGCGAGTGCCATTTATCATCGTAACAATCACCAACAATACCGCCGGTGGCCAGCCTGTATCAATGGAAAACCTGCGTCAGGTGCGCGCTATTGCCGACAAGTATGGCAAGCGCGTAGTTCTCGACTCTGCACGCTTTGCCGAGAACGCTTACTTCATCAAGACACGCGAGCAGGGTTATGCCGACAAGAGCATCAAGGAGATTGTTGCCGAGATTTACTCTTTGGCTGACGCTATGACAATGTCTGCAAAGAAGGACGGTATTGTAAATATGGGTGGTTTTATCGCTACACGCCACGAGGATTGGTTTGAGGGAGCAAAGCGCTTCTGCATCCCATTTGAGGGCTACCTCACATACGGAGGTATGAATGGCCGCGATATGGAGGCTTTGGCTGTAGGTCTTGACGAGAATACCGAGTTTGATAACCTCGAGACCCGCATCCGTCAGGTGCAGTACCTTGCTGCGCGCCTTGACGAGTTTGGCATCCCTTATCAGCGTCCTGCCGGTGGTCACGCCATCTTCGTTGACGCATCAAAAATCCTCACATCTGTTCCTAAGGAGGAGTTCCCTGCTCAGACTCTTGCTATCGAGCTCTACCTTGAGGCCGGCGTGCGTGGTTGCGAGATTGGCTACATCCTGGCAGACCGCGACCCTGTTACCCGCGAGAACCGTTTTGGCGGTCTTGACTTGCTGCGTCTTTGCGTTGCTCGACGAGTATATACCAACAACCACATGGATGTTATCGCTGTTGCGCTGAAAAATGTATTTGACCGTCGCCACGAGATTAACCGCGGTGTTAAAATCGTTTGGGAGACCGAGCTTATGCGTCACTTCACCGTTAAGCTTGAGCGTTTGTAGTCATTTTTTCAACTATAAAATCAGAGAGTTCGGGGAGCAATTTCCGAATTCTCTATTTTTTTGCTTAAATAAAACTTGTGTTCGTTGAAATTTTGACGCTATTGGTTGAATTTATTTTTTAGTAACAAATAAATGTGATAGTTTTGTGTCACGGAAAAGGTTTTTCAAGGTACGCACATCATTTCCTATCGCCAATCACTCTATGCGTACCGATGTATGATTTCTAAAGGGGAAGGGATTTTATCCCGAAGGGACACATTCTCGTGTCCCTTTTTTATTTTTCGCAAAAATTTACAAAGCGGTGTAGGAAAATTACCCGTTCAGTTGTATAAAATATATAACACGCGCACATAAAATTAAAACTTAAAATAAACTTAAAACTATGAAAGATTACTCATCACCATCGCTCAGACTCTTGACAGTCTATTGCGAAGCAGGCTTTGCGCAGAGCGTAAACATCGACGGTCTTACCCCTGAAGAGGGCCAGTGGGATCCAGCAAACTAATCAACCCAATGTTAAATTCCAAACGAACAAAACTATGAAGAGATTTTTCGCTATTATCGGTTTGGCATTGGCAATGCTGACCACAAGTTGTTCTAAAGATCCTATCTCAAACGAGAGCAACCTTCCTTCAGACTCTGTAACCTTCACCGTAAACCTCAAAGCAGAGGCCGCTCGCACCTCTTTGGGCGAATTTAACGGTAGTCAGTATGTTGTTCTCTGGGGCGAGGGCGACAAGATTGGTGTTAACGGTGTTGAGTCGGCAGCTGTAGAGGCTCAGTATGTGGGTACTTCTTCTGCTACATTTACCGTAGCTGATGTAACGGCTCCATACAACATTATCTACCCATCGACAGCCCTCAACAAGGACGGTCATGTAGTGGCTCCACAGTCACAGCCTTATGCAAACAACACCTTTGCAAACAATGTGGCAATTATGGCGGGCTACACTACCGATGGCAGTGCAACGCTCTCACACCTCTTCTCTTTCTTCAAAGTCACTATCGCAAAGGGTAACGACACAGGCGATGCGCTTAAAGCAATCACCCTTAGCACCCGTTCCGGCCGTGCTGTTGCGGGAGAGTTTGAGATTGACTTCCAGAGCGCAACAATGTCGCCTGCCGCAGGTAAGGGTATTGACAATGTAACCATTACCAATGTTCCTTA
>JAFNYE010000081.1 GCA_017383345.1 Alistipes sp.
CCTGAGGCTACAGCCACCACCGAGGTATTGGTTTCGGGCGAGAAGGGCGGCAAGCAGACCATCGTCTTGGCTCTTGCGGGTCTTATTGGCGGCGCTTACGATTTTGCAGTCTCGACCTTTGGCGCTTGGGCAGAGAATATATCAACAAAGATGGTTGGCTGGGGCGCAATGGTGGCCGACAAGTTCAAGGTAGAGCTTTCGCTCAACACAGGCGCAACACTACTCGGTCTTGGCTACATCATCGGCCTTAAGTATGCAGTAATTATCACCGCAGGCTCGTGCCTTGTGTGGTTTGTGCTTGTGCCGCTTGTAGGCTACGCATCTGCCGAGGCAGCAGCAATGAGCGCAACCGACCTCTTTGTAGCCTATGGTCGTCCAATAGGCATTGGCGGCATCGCTATGGCGGGTCTTATAGGCATTATCCGTCAGGCAGGCATCATTAAAGATGCGGCTAAGTTGGCTGTAAACGAGTTGGGTGGCAAAAAGAGCGAGCAGAACGATGTGCGTACCGAGCGCGATATGAAGATGAAGACCATCTTGTCAATTCTCATTGCCGCTTTGGTTGCAACATTGGTTTTCTTCCAATTTGGCGTATTGGGCAACCTTATGCAGACCATAGTTGCACTGCTTATAGTCTTTGTTATCGCCTTTCTCTTTACCACCGTTGCTGCAAATGCTATCGCTATTGTCGGCAGCAACCCTGTGTCTGGAATGACCCTTATGACGCTTATTCTCAGCTCGTTAGTCCTCGTATCTATCGGCCTTAACGGCACTATGGGTATGACTGCAGCACTGATTATCGGCGGTGTAGTTTGTACAGCGCTCTCAATGGCGGGAGGTTTTATTACCGACCTAAAGATTGGCTACTGGCTCGGCACAACACCAGCTGTACAGCAGAAGTGGAAGTTCCTCGGTACAATCGTATCGGCAGCCACCGTTGCAGGCGTGATGATTATCCTGAACAAGACCTACGGTTTTGTTGGTGAGAATGCCCTTGCAGCCCCTCAGGCAAATGCTATGGCTGCAGTTATCCGTCCTCTTATGGAAGGTGGCCAGACTCCGTGGATACTCTACTTTGCAGGAGCTATTTTAGCCCTTGTTCTGACCTGGATTGGCGTACCTGCTTTGGCTTTCTCGTTGGGTATGTTTATCCCTATGTCACTCAACGCACCGCTTGTTGTAGGTGGCCTTATCGCGTGGTTTGTATCTAACCGCTCTAAGGATGAGGCTCTCAACAAAGCCCGCTTTGACCGCGGCACACTTATCGCATCGGGCTTTATTGCCGGTGGCGCACTTATGGGTGTAGTTTCGGCTATTCTCAAGTTTGCAGGCGTAGAACTATATGCTACACAATGGGCAGCATCATCAGCAGCTGAGTGGGTAGCACTTGCAATGTATATCGCAATAATGATTTACTTTACCATTCACACACTTAAAGCTAAAAAGGAGGAGTAATTATGACACTAAAAGAGAGATTTTTGAAATATGTCGCTATCAATACCCGCAGCGACGAAAATAGCGAGAGTTTTCCATCAACAGCAGTACAATGGGACCTGCTCAACGCCCTTGTTGAGGAGATGAAACTCCTCGGCCTTGAGGATGTTACTATCGACAAGTACGGCTACGCAATGGGTACTATTCCTGCCACCAAAGGCAAGGAGGGGGCACCTGTTATCGGTTTCTTGGCCCATGTTGATACTGCGCCCGATATGAGTGGCGAGAATGTACGCCCTCATATCATCGAGTGCTACGACGGCAAGGATATTACGCTCAACAATGCCCTGACAATGCGCGTTGCCGACTTCCCTGAGCTGTCTAAGTTTGTGGGTCACACCCTTATTCACACCGACGGCACTACCCTACTCGGTGCTGACGACAAGGCGGGCGTAGCTGAGATTATGACCGCAGCCGAGTATCTTATGGCGCATCCTGAGATTGAGCACGGCAAGATCCGCATCGGCTTTACCCCTGATGAGGAGATTGGCCGTGGCGTCGATTTCTTCGATGTCAAGGCCTTTGGTGCCGACTTTGCCTACACTATGGACGGCGGTTACGAGGGCGAGCTGGAGTACGAAAACTTCAACGCCGCCTCAGCAAAAATCGCTATTCAGGGTCGCAATGTCCACCCAGGCTATGCAAAGAATAAGATGATTAACGCCATAGAGGTAGCGTGCGAGTTGAACAACCTCATCCCAGCTGTTGAGCGACCACAGTTTACCGAGGGTTATGAGGGCTTCTACCATTGCGTAGGTTTCAACGGAACTGTCGAGAATGCCACAATCTCATACATCATCCGCGACCACGACTTTGAGAAGTTTGAGAAGAAGAAGGCTTGGATGTATGACACCGTAGGTATGCTCAACAACAAATATGGCCAAGGTGTGCTTACACTCACTCTCAAAGACCAATATTACAATATGCGCAAGATGGTAGAGCCACATCCACAGGTTATTGACAACGCCCTTGCAGCTATGCGCGAGGCTGATGTAGAGCCTATCGTTCGACCTATTCGTGGCGGTACCGACGGCGCAAGACTCTCATTTATGGGTCTGCCGTGCCCTAACATCTTTGCGGGAGGTATGAACTTCCACGGCAAATTTGAGTATTGCTCTCTCAACTCTATGGAGAAGGCTGTAAAGGTAATCATTAACATCGCAAAGAAATGGGCAGAATAAGAGGAGGTTTTGTAAAGGTTGCAGCGGCAGTTCCTAAGGTGAGCTTGGCCAACTGCAACGCTAACGGTCTCTCTGTAGCACATCTTGCACAGCAGGCTGTTGAACAGGGCGCAAGCATCGTTCTCTTCCCCGAGCTGACCCTCACGGGTTGCAGCTGCGGTCATCTTTTCCACCAGCAGGCGCTGCTACAAAGTGCCGAGCAGGCGCTCTATGAACTGCTGAATATTGAGTTGGAGGGTGTTATGGTTGTAGGTCTGCCTATAAGCTACAACTCGCGCCTGTACAACTGCGCAGCCGTAATTGCAGGAGGCACTATTTATGGTGTGGTAACAAAAAGTTATAGCACCGACAACATCTTTACAGCCGGTCGCGGTATGGAGAACCGCTACATAACCCTCTGCGACCAAATCGTTCCTTTCGGTAGCGATCTGATCTTCAACCTTGCGGGCGTAAAGTTTGGCGTAGAGATTGGCTCTGACCGCTGTCAGATAATCACCCCTTCGGCTGAGATGGCGTCAGCAGGTGCGGTCATAAACCTCTGCCTTGATGCTCAGAAGCGCACTGAGGGCAGCTACGAGCGCCTTAAGCAGAGCGTTGCTCACCACTCTAATGCTATAGCGGGAGGTTACGCAATCTGCTCAGCCGGCTACGGAGAGTCATCAACCGACTGCGTATATACAGGCAATGCAATCTGCGCAGAGATGGGCGAGGTGTTAAGCCAGGCTGACGGTTTCCATACAGACGAGCATATAATCTATGCCGACTTCGACATTGACGCCATTGAGGCTACTCGCCAACGCGGAGCTTTGACCACATCGTGCGACTGTTACCGCGTGCTTGAGCTGCCAGACCATATCTATGTCAGCTCTATCGAGCGTAAAATCAACCCATATCCGTTCATCCCAACCGATTTGGCCAAAGGCTGTGCCGAGGCGTTCGAGCTGCAAGCATTGGGTCTGGCCCGACGACTGGAGCATACCCACTGCAGCAAAGCTATCTTGGGCGTATCGGGCGGTTTGGATTCAACTTTGGCTCTTATGGTCGTTGTGCGCACATTCGATCTGCTCAAACTCGACCGCAAAGGCATCGTGGGCGTAACAATGCCAGGCTTTGGAACAACAGAACGCACTTACAACAACGCCATAGTGCTGATGCAGGAGCTTGGTATCACCTTGCGCGAGGTTAGCATACGCGCAGCGTGCGAGCAGCACTTCAAAGATATAGAGCTCGACCCAACCGATCGCGGTGCTGCATACGAAAACTCACAAGCACGCGAGCGAACACAGATACTTATGGATATAGCCAACGCTGTAGGCGGTATGGTTATAGGCACGGGCGACTTGAGCGAGAGCGCTTTGGGATGGGCTACATACAACGGCGACCACATGTCAATGTACAATGTAAACTGCTCAGTACCAAAGACTTTGGTGCGCAAAATCACCGAGCACCTCGCCCAGATTGAGCCAAACCAAAAGGTCAAAGAGGCTCTGCTCGATGTTGTAGGCACGCCTGTGAGCCCCGAACTGCTTCCGGCAGACGAAAAGGGTGAAATCGCACAAAAGACCGAGGATATTGTCGGCCCATACGACCTGCACGACTTCTTCCTTTACCACCTCACATTGGGAGCGTCGCCATCAAAGATTTTACTTATGGCTGAGATTGCATTCAAGGGCGTGTTCGACAAACAAACAATCGAAAAGTGGCTCAAGATGTTCCTGCGCCGCTTCTTCAGCCAGCAGTATAAACGCTCAGCACTGCCTGACGGCCCACAGGTGACAGCCGTATCGCTCTCACCTCGCGGTAGCTGGTCTATGCCATCCGACGCCCAAGCAGCCGTGTGGCTAAGCGAATTAGAGTAACAAAACAATTGCCTGCCTCGCCCGCTGTTTAAGCTACGCAGTACCGCCCGCTTTTTCGAGAAAAAGCAGGGCGTGCAAAAAGCTTTCGACAAAACTGCGTTTTGCTTGTTGCGTTGCGCGTGTGCCGTTGCGAGTTTAGGATAGCCTAAAGGCTATTACAATAAAAAATAGTCCATCTTTCGGTCTCAAGCAAGCTTGACCTTAGAGGACTATTTTTTCTTGTACCATCTACGATGGTCTTCCTAAACCCGAGAACAAGCAAATCCTAAAAATATAAAAGATATTGACATTCCCCCTAAATCCCCCTTTGGCAAAGGGGGACTTAGTCGCTACGCTCCGGGTGCGCGAATAGAGGGTGTGCAAGGCTGACGCACCACAACCGCTCTGGAGTGTGGCTGACGCAGAACAGCGCTTTTGAGTTCAAGCAAGCTTGAGGTCAAGAATCTATTTTTTCTTGTACCCCTACGGGGCAACCTAAACCCGAGAACAAGCGCTTTTGAGTACCATAGGGAATTTAGAGAAATTAGGGAAATTAGTGATTTTATGTCATATCCCTAAACTCATTA
>JAFNYE010000082.1 GCA_017383345.1 Alistipes sp.
CCTTGAAAAAAAGGAGGCTTATCTTGTTGAGTCAACACTGATAGATATGCTGACATATTCGAAATTCAATCACGATAACCAGTTGACAAATCTTATTGCAGGTCATCATCAATGGGACGAGGGCATCAAGAGCATTGATGAAATAAATGCCATATATGATTGCTCCAAGATTGATGTGAAGGATGGGGATAATATATTGTTAGTAAATCTCAATCAAAGTTACAATCAGGCAAAAGCCAAAGGGGTATATAAGAGATTTGATATTTATGAATCAACAAGAAAATACTGGCGAATAAGCAAGGATAAGGCGGAACATATTGATTATGTACTTGGCGTATATAAAGGGATTGTGAGATGTGTCATCAGAGTAGAATCATATAAATTTGTCGACCAAGCAGATGACGGTACTGTTTTCTCAAAACCTCGTTGTTGCTTTGAAGGAGAAGTCTGCCCCGACTCGCCTTATGTGAACACAGATGTTAGCGACTATCCCTTTGGCAGTCGTGGAGCTATTAGGTATATAAGATAATCATTATAAATGTTGAGAATGCCTGCCGTTTTTTAGAGTAAATCGGACAGTGTGATTAAGATAACAGTGGAACCATAAAGTTATGATCGACCACCAATTACACCCATTGGTTTGCGAGCGCTTCTTGACGGATGCGCGGTATCGGGATGGGCATTTGCGAGTGGTGAATGCGCTGCCTGAAAGGCGTGTATTGGGGCTTCATTCGCCCGAGATTAAGCAGGTGGCAAAGCAACTTTCACGCAATGGTGGCGAGGTTGTTATGCCCGATGGGATGCGTAAAATTTGCGTCAATGGAGCCGAGGGAATTCGTGCGTTTGAGGCTGTGTCGATCGAGAGTCTTTGCTACGAGGAGACTGTCATTTGGGGCTACCTTATCAACCTCGAAAAGTGTTCGCTTGATGAGAGGTTGGCGATGCTCGGTCGCTATGTACCCGTGCTGGACAATTGGGCGGTGTGCGACTCTTATTGCGCTCACGCAAAGTGGATGGCGCGTGCCGACAAGGCGGCTCTGTGGGCGTTTTTACAGCCGTGGTTTTGCTCCGAGCGCGAGTTTGAGGTGCGCTTTGCGGTGGTTGTGTCGATGTGCTATTTTCTCAATGAGGAGTGGCTCGACAAGGTTTTCGAGCGCATCAATGGGCTCAATTTCGGGCGCATAAAGTCAAAGTATAAAACCGTCAAAGGCAAACCAAAAGTTGCGCAACAAGGTACTGTGCAGGGTGCAGAGCCATACTATGTACGAATGGGTGTTGCGTGGTTGTTGGCAACGGCATTGGCCAAGTTCCCCGATGCAACGAGGGCGTTTGTCCGCTCGTCAAATCTGCCCGAAGATGTTGTAAAGCTCTATATCCGCAAGGCCCGCGAGTCGTTTCGCACACGCACGGTCAAAACATTGTAGTACATAGTAATTCATATTGTTAATCAAACATACATAATTTACAAAAATTGTAATGTTATGATAGATGTCAAAAAGTTGCAGGACCATGCAAACAACGTACTTAGAATCCTACGAGATAATAAAAGTGAGTGGGAAGAGCGATATGCAAAGTATGCTGATATATTTTTATCAGCTTCTGCTTCTTCTCTACAATTTAGATGTCCAGGAGAGCTATTTGCATACCTCAATTTTTCAACAGCACAAAAAAATTGTACAAATAAAACAACTGCAAAATATTTCTTAAGATATCAGGGGCAGAATGTTGCAGATATAGAGGTGACAAAAAAAGATTCAAAAGTTACATTTACTACTTACAATACTAATGATAGTAACTTTGAATATAGTACCAATGTAAAGAAAGCTGATTGGAGGTCAAATATTGGTACGCAGTTCAGAAAATTCTTTGCTACCTACAAGAAGCGTATTGATAATGGCAGACATAATGAGGAGCATAGAATCCAAAATCTATTATTCAGGGAACTATCTAAGAAAATAGGCATAGACAAGCAGTTGAGATATATCCAGCCTATAAAATTACAAAACTGTTTCTTCGAAATGCCTACTCCATTCAAAGCAAGTGACCATACTCCCACTTATCGAGGGAAGAATGGTGGCGGTGTTGACATCTTGGCGTGCGTACGCCATGGTAATTCTACAAGACTTGGTGTAATCGAAGTAAAAGATGAAACCAAACCGAATGAAAATATCGAGTTGGTAATAAACCAAGCTGTGACTTATGCGTGTTTCATCAGGGAATTATTGCGTTCCAAAAGCGGTGATAAATGGCAAGAATTGTTTGGTTACACCAAACCTATTACCGTGCCAAGTAGTGGCTTAATAATAGACGCTATTGCTGCGATGCCTAATATTTCCGAAGATGATATAAAGCAACTTGCTTCTACAAAGCGTTTGAGAGTAGCTGTTGAGGATGATTACCTAGAACTACATTGCATATCATTTTGCGAGAATAACAATCAACTTAATATTTTGAGGCATTCTTGGGCACGATGACGACTCTAACCATTCATAGAGGCACCCACGAGATAGGTGGTAGCTGTGTCGAAATCCGAACCGATAAGGCGAAGATTCTGATAGACCTCGGTATGCCCCTCGACTACGACAAACATACCACAGAGGAGCAGACGCAGATACGCAGCGATGCTGCCGAGTGGTGCAAGGGTGTAGATGCCTTATTTCTGAGCCACGCCCACGCCGACCACTATGGTTTTCTCGGTTTGTTACCCCAAGATACGCCTATCTATGCTACCGAGGAGACCTTTGCGATGCTTGCCCTTGATGGTATTCTCGGTGACGACCCAACGGAACACCTCGAAAAGCGCCCACTAACAAGTGGGCAATCGTGCGAGGTGGCAGATATAAAGGTTACAGCCTATATCATTGACCATTCGGCTTATGGGGCTTGCGCCTTCCTCATTGAGTGCGACGGCAAGCGCATATTGTATAGCGGAGATATCCGTCTTCACGGAGTTAAGGGAGTATTGTATAAGAACTTGCCCAAGGATGTGGATTACCTACTCTTGGAGGGGACAAATATTTTGAGGGCAAAGAACAACCCCACCGAGCGAAATATTGAAAATCAGTTTGTAGAGGCCTTCAATGAGGCTCCTGATGCACTCCATTTGGTATGGTGCTCGGCAAAGAATATAGACCGTATATGCGCTCTGTTTCGTGCTTGCATCAGATGTGGTAAAACCCTTGCAATTGACCCTTACATAGCAAATGTTTTGGCGGCAGTTGCCCAATTAAACCCCAAAATTCCAACCGTGACAACTGCCGAGCAGATGAAGGTCTATTTTCCACCACACCTCACGGAGCGCCTTACGCGACGCAATCAACCGCAGTATATCTTCTCGCTGAACCCCAAACAAAACAAGGTGTCGTATGATGATTTCGCACGCTCACCGGAGAAGTATGTAATGCTTGTACGCCCAAGTGTACTAGCTTATTTGCAGCGAATTAAAGCGCATCATATTCGCTTAATAAAGTCTATATGGGGAGGCTATTGGAATGAGCCAAACACCGAGCGTTTTCGTAGTTGGGTAGAGAAGCATTGCGAGGATGTCAAGGATATTCATTCGAGCGGTCATGCTGACACAAAATCGTTGCAACGCATTGTTGAGCATATTCGCCCACAAACGATTATCCCAATACACACCGACTCACCAAGCAGCTTTGGCAAAATATTCTCGGAGAGTTATATTTTATACCTCTACGACAATAGGTCAATTGAGTTGTAATTCCGCACACGCACGGTCGAGGCGTTGTAGTGCCCCAACCGTGCGGCACAGAAATTAAATCACTCGTTTACATCGCCACAACCTTCTTGATAGTCA
>JAFNYE010000083.1 GCA_017383345.1 Alistipes sp.
GTCTTTATTCGCGCACTAATTTGTTGTCAAAAGGTGGTAGCACCATCGCTCATTCTCGCACCATTTGTCGTCAGAAAGGCATAGATGCCACGCTCGGCGAAAAATCCCTGCGATGGATAGTACTAAAACGTACAGCCATTGCAGGGATATTTTCGTTAGCCGCAGTAAATGCGTGCTTTTCACAACAAATGCTGCCTTTTCACAACAAAATTACAACCATTTTTTGTATCGGAAATACCCCATAGTAAGCCCCGACGCCAAAATCATCAGACCGAGGGCGAAGATGTAGCCAAGGGGAATAGTGAAACCTGACTCGAAGGTATAAACCCAGTCAAGTTCGGGCATAAACTTGAAGTTCATACCGTAGATACTTGCCACAAGGGTTGCGGGCAGGAAGACTACGGCCGCGACAGAGAATATTTTCACCACCTCATTTTGCTCGATATTGATAAGGCCCAAAGCGGCATCCTGAATATAGTCCAGACGCTGGAATGTAAAGTCGGTGTGGCTTATAAGGGAGCTTACATCCTTAATCATAAGTTGCAGGCGCGGATAGATATCGTTTGGAAAGCGCTCAGAGCGGTGTATGCCCGAGAGCACGCGCTGGCGGTCAAAGATATTCTCGCGCAGCACCATTGTGCGCTCCTGCAAGGTGTTGATACGGTGGATTACCTCCTTATCGATGCTATCCTCACGGTTGATATCCTTACTAAGCGTTGAAACCTGACGACCGACCATCTCGACAAGGTCGGCATCGAAGTCAATGCGCACCTCCAACAGAGAGATAAGGATATGGTAGCCTGTTGAGTAGTTGCGATAGTTCATCTGCAGTCGTTTTTCAGCCTCGCGGAAGGTCCGCATATCGGCCTGACGCACAGATACAAGCACACCCTCATTTGAGAGGATGAACGACACAGGCTCAACCTTGAACGAGTCGCCACCAACAGGAACGAAAAAGTTACTGTTGGAGATAATTGCGTTCTCAGTCTCCGAATATTTTGATGTGGACTCAATCTCCTCAACCTGCTGACGGGTCTGCAGGCTGGTCTCCATAAATGCCTCTACAGCCTTCTGCTCCTTAATGGTAGGCTGCATCATATCAATCCACAGGATATCGTCATATCCCAAATCGTCGAACAGTTCTGTGTCGGCGTTGCGGATGATTTTATTATATTGCTTAAGATAAATTGTTAGCATAATGTTCTGCCCCTCTGTTTTTTGAGTTATAAATTCATATTCCAGATTGGTTGGGTGGCTTCACCCTACTCCCTTCAGCCGGGGTTGACCTTAGGCTCGACCTTCAGCCCAAAGTCCCAGAACTTTTTGAGTGCTTTATTTTTCTGCGTATCGAACAGATAATCTATATTCTTTGTCAAATAGTCGTAGGCGTAGTCATTTGTGGCATAATCGCTCTCCAAAATCGCCTCGTATATATGCTCCACACCATAAGTCAGTGCGCGCTGCAGGGCATCGTGTACCTGATAGGATAGGCCCTTGCGAGCCACCCACAAAGCAAAAGTGAATGGGAGCTTGGTCTGCGCAATCCACTCTGAGGCTAAGTCGTAGTTGTAGGCAAAGCGACCCTCATAGCCAAAACACTTGTCGCCAATGATAAGATAGGCGTCGCCAGGTTGTGGGGCGTCAAGCAGCGCATAGTCGTCCATATTGAGCCATTGCGGGGCAATCTTCCAGCGGTGGTGCGCAAGGTAGCCGACAAGCTGCACAGAGGTTCGCGAATGGGCGTCGAGCCAGATGCGCTCTACGCGCTCAATCGGGGTGTTGCTCACAAGCATAACGGTACGCACAGGGCCAACTGCACCGATACAGTAGTCGGTGATAACCTGAGCATCTTTAAGAGTGGGAACTACCGCTGCGGGAATAAGAGCGATATCGACACTGCCATCAATAAAGTGGCGGACATTTTGAGATGGGGGCGCAAGGAGCAACTCGGCGCAAAGACTACCTTCGTGCCGAATACCATAGAGGAACGGTATCGTATTGAGATACGATATTGCAGCTATTTTTGCGTTGATACCCATCGCCATCCATAGGTGTGTTCTTTTGGTTTTTACTCGATTTTGCCACTTTAGCGCAACAAAACCACATTTATCAATGCAAAGTTAATACTTTTTTTCTACGGAGTGTGCCCTTTGAACAACTTTTTTCAAAAAATAGAACTTTTTTTCCTTTAGCAACCCTCGCATTATCAAGTAATTGGACTTTTTATTCCAATTTTTTATTATCAAAATCACTTTGCCCTCTTGACAAAGGGGGTCAAGATGTTATATCTTTGCACTGTCGATCGGTAGTTATCAACACTTTCAACAAGTGTCAATAACTTTGTTAACACAAATTAATTAACTTATTACTAACTATTTACAAGGTTTTACTGCGATTTATTAACCTATTACTAACACTTTTATTAACAAACCGTTATGAACCACTCGGCATTGAATACAATTTTTGAACGCGCTTCTGCTGATATGGGTTACAACTTTATCAACTTAGTAGGAGCAACAACACCCAAGCAGGCGCCACCACTTCCTGCTGCGATACTGAGCAGTTTTAGTTTTCAGAGTCGCGAGGGTAGAAACAGGGGCAAAACCACCTACGCCCTAAAGTTCCAACTACTCCAGAAGGGTGCAACCCTATCGGGGGCTGAGCGTCAAGAGTTGATTGAGCGCCTTGAGAATGACGCTTTGGAGATTATGACCACCATATCTACAAACCCAAAGGTCGCCCTGATAAAGGAGCTTGTAATTTCACCGCTGAGCAGCAGCAAAATTGCGCGCCAAGAGTGTGGCGTAGAGGTAACGGCAGAGATTGTAACGATTTTTTAACAGCGTTTGTTTCAAATTTTCAAGAAGGGTATGATTAGATTTACAGCACAGCCTACAAGATTTACACCTATCAACGAGGGTGTTATCTACAAGGTCGAGATGGAGGAGTGGGCAGAGATGAGAGTTGAAATTATCGACCAGGCAGAGGAGCAGATTATAGGTGTAAAAAACATCCCTTACACCGAGCAGGCAACAATAGATATCGCTCCATACATTGTCGGCCGTATTGAGCTTGAGCCAATGCCTGCGGACGGGAATACCATTGCCCCCTATCCCACAGCGACATATTACATAAGGGTCACAACCCCTTATGAACAGGCAACATCCGACCCCGTTACGGTGAGCATCAACCTTGAGCCGTTCAAATCGGTGCCCATACAGACCATCTTGGGCAACAACCGCATTATCAGTTTCGGCGAGCAAGATGACATTCTGCTTACACCTGCGGCAGCGACCGAGATTGATGTGCAGATGATATCCGACTTAGGCGAGAGTCTGACCATCACCGCTCCGGCAATAGATGCTCCGGCATTGCTACACATTGACACCACGGCATTCAATGAGGCTACCAAAACCCTCAATCTACACATTCGCTTCAACGGCGAGTTAAAGGGCATTATGCACTACAACTTTGTAGCTCGCCATAAAGGGTCAAAAAGGGTTATGTGGCTGATGCCCAACGGCTCGATTGAACATCACACCTTTGCAGCGACAATTAGCGAGCAGAGCGTCGTGAACCGCCAAAGGCTCTGCACCACAGCCGATGGAGCGAGGGCGAGAGTAACAGAGTCGTTTGAGCGAGCAACGATACGCTCGGCAGCTTTGGGCGAGGAGCTTACCCGAGCGCTAATGACAATCATATCCGCACCAAGAGTCTGGATAGAGGGACAAATGCCGACATCTGCGCAAGTGACCGACCAGATTTTGGAGATTGCGCCATACACCGACGCCGGTGTAATAACGCTCAACATTGACTACAACCACAAAACCATCACACTATGAGGCTCTACATTGACGACCGACCCTGCCCTATAAAGGACAAGATAGTCATACCGATAGGCTACAACGCCACCGAAC
>JAFNYE010000084.1 GCA_017383345.1 Alistipes sp.
ACCGCCGCAACCGAAGGCAAAGCCGTAGGTAGATGAAGATTGGGGTCAAGCCTCAATCTTCATCAATCTCGCCTACAGGCGGTACTTGAAAAACGACGAGAGGGATTGGCTCCCTGCGGTCGCCCATCCCTGTACTCCTGATGTTGCAAAGAAAAGATTTTACCGAGCGTGGCAAGCCACCATTTGATGGTTACCGCCGCAACCGAAGGCAAAGCCGTAGGTAGATGAAGATTGGGGTCAAGCCTCAATCTTCATCAATCTCGCCTACAGGCGGTACTTGAAAAACGACGAAAGGGATTGGCTCCCTGCGGTCGCCCATCCCTGTACTCCTTAATACTCAAAGCGGATTATTACGGAGTAGTGGGTTACCACTATTTATTGTAATTAGGAGAGTGTCTGCAAATGTATTTGCGAGCACTCTCCTAATTACAATAAAAAAGGTTGTGATTTTCATCACAACCTCCGTAATAATCCGCTTTTTGGCGGAGAGAGAGGGATTCGAACCCCCGGAGCCTCGCAGCTCAACGGTTTTCAAGACCGCCGCAATCGACCACTCTGCCATCTCTCCAACGACAAAAGTACGCTCTTTTTTTTAATCTGCAAAATTTTTTTGCAAATTTTTTAATAACTTTTTTACAAAAAAGAGAGGCCGATTATATAACACACTATATATCAGCCCCTTATAAGAAATAATTTTTTCAAACTTTTTTTACTTAAATGGCGAGTCCGGCTCCTTAGACATCACCCAATAGAAGATTTTGTCCAGAAGTGCAGGTGCAAACTTCTTCACAAAGTGTGTTGCTCGACCCTCAGCCTCCATAAGGCAAAGACGCTTACGGCGGGCAATACCCTTAGCCACAATTTGTGCCACCTGTTCTGCAGTCATCATCTTACCCTCCTCGCGCGGGGTAGAGCCTTGCTGTGAGCCATCGGCCACCAAAGCTGAGAAGCGAACATTTGAAGCAGTAAAGCCCGGACAAGCAACCATAACATGCAGGCCCTTCTTGATATTTTCAATACGGATAGTCTCCAACAGTCCCGTCATAGCATATTTTGACGCCGAGTAACCCGTTCTACCCGGAAGTCCGTGCAGACCCGCAACCGAAGATATACCCACAAGCGAGCCCTTAGATGCCTGCAGATATGGCAGCGCATACTTAGCGCAATAGACCGTACCCCAGAAGTTGACATCCATAAGTCTATGCAACACGCTCAAATCAACATCATCAAAGATCGCACGCATAGAGATACCCGCATTACAGATAAGCACATCAATACCTCCAAAAGCGTCAACAGCAGTCTGGATGAGTCTTTGACAGTCTGCCTGCTTTGTAACATCTGCTGCGCAATAAGCCGCCTGACCTCCTGCGGCAACTATATCGGCAGATAATTGTTGTAGTTTATCCTCACTACGAGCTCCAAGAACAACCTTTGCCCCCATTTGAGCATACAACTTTGCCATAGCCTCACCAATGCCCGATGAAGCTCCCGTAATAACTACAACCCTATTTTTCAGCACATTTTTCATAATTCTATCTTTAGTGTATCATACGCAAATTTAACATTATTGGGTAATTGGCACTCCGCCTGAGCGTGCAGACCTATCTCGTGCGACATGTGGGTCAGATAGGCGCGTTCAGGCTTAACTTGGTCAATCACCTCCAAAGCCTCAGCCACAGAGAAGTGCGAGTCGTGTGGCGTAAAGCGCAGGGCGTTTATTACCAGCGCCTTCACACCCTTAAGTTTCTCAATCTCGGTCTTATCTATATCCTTAAAGTCGGTAATATAAGCCAACTCTCCAAAGCGATAACCAGTAACCTCAAAGTGGGCGTGACGGCCACGAATGGGGATAATATCTACCCCATCAATAGCAAACGATTGCTCGGGGTCGATTGTGTGGAGCGAAATCTCAGGAGTTCCACGGTAGCGCTCAGTAAAGAAGGCGTAATCGTAGTCCTTCTCAACACACGCAACTGTTTGGGCGGTGGCGTATATATGAACGGTGTGAATTTGAGGATAGTCAACAAAGTTGAGAGCCCGCACATCGTCTATACCCCCAATATGGTCTTTATGTTTATGGGTAAGCAGAATAGCGGTAATATGGCTAACCCCCTCGCGTAGCAGCTGCACTCTAAAATCGGGGCCGGCATCTATAATGAAGCGCTTGTCGCCAATCTCAACCATAGCCGATGTGCGCAGACGATTGTCGCGCGGATCAGCAGAACAACAAACGGGGCATTGACAGCCAATAACCGGAACTCCTTGAGAAGTGCCTGTACCGAGAAATGTTAAAACGACTCGCTGCGCCATAGTTGGTATAAAATTTGGTTACTAAACTACTTTTTAGTGGCCTATTGCAATTACAAAGATACAATTTTTTGGATAATTCACATTAAAGTTTTATTTTTGCGGTACATTTTATAATAATAAAGATTATGGCTTACAAAATTTCAGATTCTTGCGTTGCATGTGGTACCTGCATCGACGAGTGTCCTGTTGAAGCAATTTCGGCAGGTGACATCTATGTAATTGACCCAGAGAAGTGCATCGAGTGCGGTGCTTGCGCTGGCGTTTGTCCTTCAGAGGCTATCTCATTGGAGTAGCACCTGCCTCAAGGATAGTATGACGGTCATTTTGGCCGTCTTTTTTTTATTTGTAGCTATAGTGAGAAGGGGTTGGCAAGCTACAACTGATCAACAATTTGAGCTATAATCTCTAATGTAGTGGCATTTACACGGTGCTCTCCACATTCGTCTATATAGATTTCAAATCCCGATTGCGCAGCAATTTGCATAGCCTGAGCTGAGGCTTTATCGCCAATAAGTTCATCGTGACGGGCAAAAATTGCGTAGTTCTTAGAGCCCTGAAGTATTGGTCGCAAGGCGATATACTGCTCATAGCGTTGGCACATCTGCTCTGTCAGTTCAAGCTCCGTAGCTCCGTCCTCGCGCGGACAGAGGTATTGATGACGCCCCAAGCCAATGGTCGTACGCACACATTGGGCAAGCGAGAGCGCGGGATTACAAGCAATCTTTACAGCATTGGGTGCGTCGGCATAGAGCAACTCCAATGCGCCCATAGATGTGCCGACAATAAGCTCAGGATTATAGTGGCCAATAAGGGCATTGAGGCGCTCCACATTTTGCGCAAGATCCTCGCCAAAATCTACCGCCACCCAACTATACTGCTTAAATCTGCGCGACAGCTGGCCGTAGGTAGAACTTCGCCTACCTGACGCAAGACCGTGAACATAGATTGCATATCGCGGCAAATCCTTCACTCCGCTACCAATATTTGACTGATTGTGCGTTTCCCCCATTTTGATTACCATTTTAATCTTTTACAAAGATACGATTTTATTGTAATAAAAACCAATGGGATAGGTCTTTTTATTTTAACTGATTGATTTTCAGTATTGGTTTTTACGAAAATTCTGAAATCGAGCATCTTTCGCTGATGCGATATGTATAAACAAAATTGGTGCGTGACGGGACTACATCGTTCCCTACACGCACCAATTTTTGTGTATAGACTATTCTCTTACTTCTTGCTCAAACTCAAGATGACGGTGAAAGTCTCGAAGGTCTCCATAAACTCCTCCTCCAACTCGGCAATCTGTGCCTCGCTGAACTTCTTACCCTCGTTCTGCTCCTCTATAATGCTTACAAAGCCACCAATCCACGCAGCCTGCTTTGGCATAATGATAAAG
>JAFNYE010000085.1 GCA_017383345.1 Alistipes sp.
GCAACCTTAGGCGAAGCAACGAGGATACGGCTCTCGCCCTCAAACTCAGCCTCGCGACCACCATTGAGGAAGAAGGTCACATGGGCATACTTCTCAGTCTCGGCAATACGGAGCTGCTTAAGGCCGAGCTTAGAGACAACCTCGCCGATAGTGTTATTTACATTCTCCTTATCAAAGAGGATATGCAGACCGGTAAACGAAGCGTCGTATGGGGTCATACAGCAGTAGTAGAGCGGCATTGTGTGCATACCCTGCTCAGGCATATCCTGCTGAGTAAGAGCAACGGTAATCTCGCGAGCGCGGTCGTTACGGTAGTTGAAGAAGATAACCATATCGTTTGGCTTGATAGTGCCTACAGGGTTACCATTCTGGTCAACGCGAACGATAGGCTTAACGAACTCATCGGTAACACCCTCGTCATAAGAGTGCTGCATAGCCTCAACCATATCGGTAGCCTTCTCGCCCACGCCCTCAACGAGCAGATCGTAAGCCACCTTTACACGCTCCCAGCGCTTATCGCGGTCCATAGCGTAGTAACGGCCTACAATAGAGGCGATAGTGCCTGCAGAGCCCTTCAAGTGGTTCTCAAGAGCCTCGATGAAGCCCTTACCGCTCTTAGGGTCTGTATCGCGGCCATCCATAAAGCAGTGGATGAAGGTATTTTCAATGCCGTAGTGCTTGCTGATATCGCAGAGCTTAAAGAGGTGGTCGAGTGAAGAGTGAACACCACCGTCAGAGGTAAGACCCATAAAGTGAACATTCACGCCATTAGCCTTTGCATACTCAAAAGCAGCCACAACCTCAGGGTTATTGAGGATAGAGTTATCACGGCAAGCACGGTTAATCTTTACAAGGTCCTGATAAACAACGCGACCAGCGCCGATATTGAGGTGACCAACCTCAGAGTTACCCATCTGACCCTCAGGCAGACCTACATTCTCGCCATCAGTACGCAACTGTGCGTGCGGATAGGTTGCAGTAAGGTTGTTTATAAACTGCGGATTGGTCGAAAAGATTACATCCGACTTGGTGTGGTTACCGATTCCCCAACCATCGAGAATCATCAATAATACTTTGTTAGCCATATTTCTAATTCTTAAGTTTTACTATTTATAATTGCTTGTTAGGCAAGTTTCTCATTAATCAAAGCGACAGCCTTATCGATAGCAGCCTGCAGACCCTCAGGGTTCTTACCACCAGCAGTAGCGAAGAACTTCTGACCGCCACCGCCACCATTGATAAGTTTTGCAGCCTCGCGAACAACAGCGCCCGCATCAACGCCCTTAGCAACAACCGCGTCGCCGAGCATAACCATAAGGGTTACCTTACCACCATTTTCACCACCGAGAACGAGGATAAGGTTGTCACGCTTAGAGCGCAAAATGTAAGCCAAATCCTTCATAAACTCAGCAGAGCGCGACATTTGGTGAGCAATGACAGTATAATCCTCCGACTGAGGCACAACAGAGAGCAAATTGTCGGCAACAGCAGCCACCTGCTCCTTACGCACAGCCTCAAGCTCCTTGCTCAAAGCCTCATTATTCTCAACCATACGGCGCACAGCATCAACGAGCTTAGGGTTACCGATAGCCTCAGAAGCAGCGTGGATAGTATCCTCAGCAGCGTAGAGCATATTCTCAGCCTTCTCGCCTGTAACAGCCTCAATACGGCGAACACCTGCCGAGATTGCGCTCTCAGAGACAATCTTCACAAAGCCGATGTTACCTGTAGCCGAGGTGTGAGTACCACCACAAAGCTCAACAGAGTCGCCAAAGCGAACCATACGAACCTTATCGCCATACTTCTCACCAAAGAGCATCATTGCACCCGCAGCCTTAGCCTCTTCCTGAGTTGCCTCACGGTTCTCAACAAGAGGGTCGTTTGCACGAACAGCGCGGTTTACAAGGCGCTCAACCTCGCGGATTTGCTCCGGAGTGACCTTCTGGAAGTGAGAGAAGTCAAAGCGGAGAGACTCAGGGTTAACCATAGAGCCCTTCTGCTCCACATGGTCGCCAAGGACCTTACGCAAGGCCGCGTGAAGCAAGTGAGTAGCGGTGTGGTTATTTGCAGCGCACTGGCGCTTATCAGCATCGACAACAGCGTGGAAAGTAGCCGACAAGTTCTCAGGCAGAGAGTTAGCAATGTGGATTGTAAGGCCATTCTCCTTCTCGGTTGCAACGATAGCAATCTTCTCGTTGGCGCTCTCGATATAGCCGGTATCGCCTACCTGACCACCAGAGTTGCCATAGAACGGAGTGCGGTCAAATACCATCTGGTAAGTGGTCTTACCCTTGCTCTGCACGCGACGAACGCGAGCAATGCGGACATCGCTCTCAAGGGTGTCATAGCCAACAAACTCGCTCTGCTTAACCTCTACAATCTCCTGCCAATCGTCAACATCCTGAGCTGCAGCGTTGCGAGAGCGCTCCTTCTGAGCCTGCAACTGCTGCTCAAACTCAACAAGGTCAACCTCTACGCCCTTCTCCTTAGCGATAAGCTCGGTAAGGTCAATAGGGAAACCGTAGGTATCATAGAGAACAAATGCATCCTTACCAGAAATTTTACCGCCATTGAGTTTTGCGATAACGCCCTCGAGCAAGTTGATACCTGTAGCCAGAGTGCGAAGGAATGAAGCCTCCTCCTCCTCGATAACCTTCTCAACCAAAGCCTGCTGAGCCTTGAGTTCAGGGTACTGACCACCCATCTGCTCAACCAAAGTTGCAACAAGACGGCAGATAAATGGATTGTTAAAGCCGAGGTAGGTGTAACCATAACGAACGGCACGGCGGAGAATACGACGGATAACATAACCTGCCTTAACATTTGACGGAAGCTGACCGTCAGCGATAGAGAAGGCGATAGCACGAAGGTGGTCTGCGATAACGCGCATAGCCACATCTACGCTCTCATTCTGGCCATACTTCTTGCCTGACATCTGAGAGATAACGGCAATAGTAGGCTGGAAAACATCGGTGTCGTAGTTAGACTTCTTGCCCTGCATAATCATACAGAGGCGCTCGAAGCCCATACCGGTGTCAACATGCTTTGCTGGCAGCGACTCAAGAGAGCCGTTAGCCTTGCGGTTGAACTGCATAAATACAAGGTTCCAAATCTCAATAACCTGAGGGTGACCCGTATTAACCATATCGCGACCCGAAATCTGAGCTATCTCAGCCTCATCGCGAAGGTCGAAGTGTATCTCGCTACAAGGACCACAAGGGCCTGTCTCACCCATTTCCCAGAAGTTATCATGCTTGTTACCACGGATAATGTGGTCCTCAGGAAGGTATTGCTTCCAATAGTCATAGGCCTCCTGATCAAAAGGCACGCCGTCTGACTCAGAGCCCTCAAATACGGTTGCGTACATACGCGACTTGTCGAGACCATATACCTCGGTCAAAAGCTCCCAAGCCCAGCTGATAGCCTCCTTTTTGAAGTAGTCTCCAAAAGACCAGTTACCCAACATCTCAAACATTGTGTGGTGGTAGGTGTCGTGGCCAACCTCCTCAAGGTCATTGTGCTTACCCGATACGCGCAGGCACTTCTGAGAGTCGGCAGCGCGAGGAGTACGACGAGGGGCATTGCCCAAGAAGATATCCTTGAACTGGTTCATACCTGCATTGGTAAACATAAGGGTTGGGTCATTCTTTACAACCATAGGTGCAGATGGAACAATCTCGTGCTCTTTAGCTGCGAAAAAGTCCAAAAATGCTTGACGAATTTTGTTTGATTCCATTCTATAATAAATTTTTAATTTTAACCGTTTATAAGCCGACTGATAATGTTTGTTCAGTACAGGTTGCAAAATTAGTGGAAATTTTCTATTTTTGCACCAATAAATACAAGTATTTATAATATTTTTAGCGATAAATCGAAATATGGCCATTTTTAGTAGCAAAACTCAAGGTAAAGTCAGAGTGGGAAGATACCCTCTTCTGCGCAACCTATTGCTCGGCTTTATCGTTTTATCGATTATAAATCTGGTAATATCTTACCTCTTCTACACGCCCAAACTATTCTCTATAGATAACCAAAACCGCGAAATGGTACTCAAGTACAACATTCTTGAAGACCGCATTCGCGCCCTGGAGTCAAAAATCAACGAGATACGCCACCGTGACACCTATGTCTATCGTTCGCTCTTCTCGGTTGACACACTCGCCATTGACGGCATCTACACCCCATATCCCGAGAGCAAATACTCCGCCCTACAAGGCGACGAGTACTCTTCGCTGATGACAAGTTCGTGGAAGAGCCTTGACAATCTGGCCCGCAAGACCTACGCTACATCGCTATCGCTTGACCAGCTACAGATTTTGGCAAAAAATAAGGAGCGTATGTCATTTGCCATCCCTGCAATATGGCCTATCGACCGCACTCAACTCGATTGGTTTTACTCCTTCGGTATGCGTGCGCGACACCCTATATACAAGACCCGCAAAATGCACAAGGGTGTTGACCTCTCTTGCAAGCGCGGCGTACCTGTTTATGCTACGGGCGATGCAATAGTACAGATGACCGACGAAGGCAAGCGCAGACGCGGATATGGCCGCCAAATACTTCTAAATCACGAGTTTGGATACCAGACACGCTATGCCCACCTAAACAAGATTTTCGTTAAGGAGGGCGATAGAGTTTCGCGCGGACAACTTATAGGCGAGGTTGGCTCAACGGGTGGCTCAACGGGTCCGCACCTACACTATGAAGTTATATATATGGGTCGCAATGTAAACCCTGTCAACTACTTCAACCGCAATATGTCGTCGGATGAGTACAAGCAGTTGATGGAGAAGATGAAGAACAACACCGACTTGGAAACTGAGTAATATGGCAAAAATTATAGGTAAAAAGACCACTAAATTCATCACTACCCTGCTCACTTGGTTGGGCGCGGCGGTGCTCTATTTTGTCATATTCTCCGCGCTATTTGACACCCCTGCCGAGTACAAATTGCGCCACTCCACCGACCGTATGCGACAAGAGTATGAGGTACTGAGCGCAAGGTACGACTCACTCAATATGGTGGTCAACAATATCATTGAGCGCGACAAAAATATCTTCGGCATACTCTTTGAGTCCAAACCCTACGACTTTGAGTCCGACTATGAGCAGCAGCGCCTCTCCCTGCACGAGTCTTTAATTTCTCGCTCAAAGCATAATATGCTCAAACAGTTGACCAAATCGGTAGATAACCTCGACAGCAAATTTACAGACCTTGAGGCGACATACACCACTCTGCAACGCCAACTTGACAGTTTAGGCGACCAGAGAAATTGCATTCCGTCAGTTCAACCGGTCATAAATCATCAGCTCACACTGCTTACTGCCGGCTATGGTATGCTTATGCACCCATTCTACCGCACGCTGCAATCGCATCAGGGTATAGACTACACCATACCTGAGGGTCAGAGCATCTTTGCAACAGCAGACGGGCGCGTAAAGGATGTATTGGGCAAGAGTTCAACTTCGGGCGTAACGATTGTCATCGACCACGGCAACGGCTACACCACATCATACAGCCACTTGGGCAAAGTAAAGGTTAAGCGCGGTCAAAAGGTTCGCCGAGGAGATATTATAGCCCTATCGGGAAACTCCGGCCTATCACTCTCGCCACACCTGCATTATGAGGTGCGATATGAGGGTATGCGTGTCGATCCGATACACTATTTCATTATGGAGCTGACCGCTGACGAATACCGCAAAATTCTCAAAATTGCCCAGTCGGGTATGCAATCATTTGATTAAAGCACTTTTATGATAACCAAATTACTACTTCTTGACTTTGACGGCACTGTAGCCAATACAGGTCGTGCCAATGCCACATCATACATCGAGGCTTTGGCTGAGCAGGGTATAACTATCACAATGGAGCAGTACCGCCAAAAGTACTTCGGTATGCGTTGTCCCGAATTTTTGAACGACATAGGCATAACCGACCCTGAACAGATGAAAGCAATTCGCCAGCGCAAGGTCGAAATCTACCCTACCCACTTCGATATGGTTACACTCAACAAACCACTATGGGACTTCGTGCAGATGTTCCGCTCCAATGGTGGCAAAGCGATGATTGTTTCAACGGGCCATATTGACAACATTACGAACGCAATGCGCTATTTAGGCATAGAGAAAGAGGTTGACGGCATACTCTCCGCCCACGATGTTGAGCGTTCAAAACCCGCACCCGACTGCTTTCTCAAGGCTATGGATATAGCGGGCGTAACACCTGAGCAGACCCTTATTTTCGAGGACTCGGAGATAGGCCTTGCAGCAGCTATCGCCTCGGGAGCCCCGACGGTAAAGGTAGAATTAGAGTTTTAGCGGCATAAAATTTGAAATTTGCACGATTTTTACTATCTTTGACAAAAATAAAATAGGCTTATGAAAAAATTTATACTCTTCATCACAGCCCTCTGTTGCGTTATAGGTAGCGCCGAGGCTAAGGGTAAGGTAGAATATCAGGGCGAGGTTGACCTCGGCTACTCTTTTGGCGTAGGCAAGGCTGCCAACGAGCGCGTTAATATCCACACCATTCAGGGCATCAGAGTTGGCAAATACTTCTCAACAGGTATCGGTGCAGGCTTTGACTTCTACTACAACTTTGACGACACAAGCGAGGCTATCGTTCCCGTTTATCTCAACTTGAAAGGTTACTACCCTATTTCTGCCAAAGTGAGCCCATTTATCAGTTGCGACATAGGCTGGGGCGTAGGTGTTACAGGCGATATTGACAACGACAATGGCCTTACCGTAGCTCCCGCTATCGGTATTGTATGGGGTGTTTTCAAGGCTCAAGTTGGCTACAATATGCAGAAAGTTGACAACATCGACTTGGGCAAGCCTTCTATGAGTTCCGTGCAGGTCAAGATTGGTATAATGTTCTAACTATGAGAGAGTTAACCATTGACTCACTAAGCGACTTAGACAAGGTTGCTCAGGCTGTATTGGAGGAGTTGAATGGCCGAAATGTCGTGGCTCTATTTGCTCCTATGGGCGCAGGTAAGACTACGCTCACAACCGCCATTTTGGAGTGTTTGGGTTCAAAGGACACTATCACAAGCCCGACCTTCGCATTGGTAAACCAATACCTCACAGCCACACGCGACAGGGTCTATCACTTCGACTTCTACCGCATCAACAACATAAACGAGGCCTTTGATATGGGCTACGAGGAGTACTTCTACTCTGGAGATTTGTGCCTTGTAGAGTGGCCAGAGAGGGTCGAGGCGCTACTCCCCGACGACACGATGGTCGTAAAGATAGAGATTATCGACCCTACGACCAGACGATTTATAATTGGGTAGCAAACAATCAGCGCAAATCAGACACAACAAAAATCGGCGGAGATGTCATTTACATCCTCGCCGATATTGTTTAATATAACAAGTGCCTATCTGCGCTATTCCTGATAGCCTACATCCTCCAACAGCTGCCCACCATTAGCCGCAGCTACGGCAAGCGTATCACAGCGGTTATTCTCAATGGTCTCTGCGTGACCTTTAACCCACACAAAGGATACTCTGTGGCGGCGATACACCCTTAAAAAACGGGTCCAAAGGTCGGGGTTTTTCTTTCCGGAAAAGTTCTTTCGCTCCCAGCCAAAGACCCAACCCTTACTCACAGCATCAACGACATATTTAGAGTCTGAATATATTGTCACATTTGACCCGTCAAATTTCAGTGCCTCCAAAGCTACGCATACAGCCATAAGCTCCATTCGGTTGTTTGTCGTAAGACGAAATCCGGCTGACAACTCCTTGCGATGAGGGCCACTAAGCAAAACAACGCCATATCCACCCGCACCAGGATTACCGAGTGACGAGCCGTCGGTATAAATCGTAATTACAGGCGCACTCATTATCCCAAGATTATCTTTTCTAACTCGGCAAAGCTATCTATAATCCACTCCGCGCCCTCTGCCTTTAGCGTTTGCGGGGTGTCACAACCATAGCTCACGCCACAGCAATGACAGCCAGCACCTTTGCCCATAAGCATATCAAAGGTCGAGTCGCCAACAGCAACCGACTCCTCAGGAGTAAAACCAGCGCGGCGCATAGACTCCAAAGCGATATCAGGCTCGGGCTTTCCCTTCTCAACACACTCTACACCAACGATATTGTCGAGATAAGGCATCAAGTCGAGGCGCTCTACGACATAAGATATTGCAGGAACGACATTGTTGGATGTAATAGCAAACTTAACGCCTTGTGCGTGCAGACGCTTAATGGTATCCAAAACGCCGTCAAAGAGTTTTATCATATCAAGGCCTATACTTCTATATATAAGATTATAGGAGTGGGTAAGTCTATTTACTACTTCAGGGTCTGTTTCGCCCGTCAGCAACGAGACACACTGCTCGGTAGTACAACCCATATTACGCTCAATAATGCGCTTATCAAAAGGAAAGCCCTCCTTTTGACACATCTTCTCAGCACAGTGGATAACACTCCCAAACGAGTCGGCAATAGTGCCGTCAAAGTCGAGCATAACGAACTTTATCTTACTCATATTTTATTGCGATATATTTACAAGTTGTTCACGGTAGGCGTTAAGGATACGCGACTTTGAGATGAAGCCTTTGTAGCGGTTTTGCTTATCTACAACAGGCAACATCCAAGTGTGGTTTTGCTCAAATCGAGGCAGCACCTCCTGAATTTGCTCCTTCTCCAAAATACGGTCGGGCGGTTGTATCATATAGGAAGTAATAGATTTACCCCACTTCTCGCTTCTAAACATATCCTCGCGCAAATCATCAAGTTGCACTACGCCCAACAACACCCCAAAGTCATCAATAACAGGGAATATATTACGGCGTGACGAGGAGATTATCGACACAACATCGCCTAAAGTAGCCTTCTCTCTAAGGCGCACAAAGTCGGTCTCCATAAGTTCCTCAAGTTTCAAAAAGACAAGCACCGACTTATCCTTATCGTGCGTAAGCAACTCGCCCTTAGCTCTCAGGCGCTTTGTATAGATTGAGTCTGGATCGAGGTAGTAACCCACAGCAAAGGCTATGCAGGCTACTATCATCAGCGGAATAAACAATCCATAGCCGTTAGAGAGTTCGGCGATAAGGAATATAGATGTCAGCGGTGCATTCATAACGCCCGCCATAACACCCGACATACCTACCAGAGTGAAGGTTGCAATAGAGACCTCCCAACCGAAGCAGAGCTGGCAAAAGAGC